>JBKJPM010000031.1:0-6856 GCA_046595175.1 Gemmatimonadaceae bacterium | reverse complement strand
ACAGTCTCGATCGGCGCCTCAAATCGCCCGGGCCTGGCTTCCAAAATGACCGAATGAGCAAAAAGCCGAGCTCCCCCAAGAAGCGCGAACGGATGTATTTCCGCGACGGGCAGGGTCCCTTTCGACCGCTTGAGAACATCAGTGTTACGGTGCAGGCTCCCAACCGGAAGGAAACAGTGCATGGAATCCAGCGCCGCATCATACTTGGAGATGATGCGACTCGTTCCGTCCTGACGATCGGCAGCGAATTTTCGATCTATCACAACGCCGACATGGATGTGACGCTCGTGACAGTCGAAGAGCCGTCGACGACAGTGTGGCAGAAGCTGAAGTCGCACATGGAGGCTGAGGATACGGAGATCGAGGTTCAGCGCGCGGCTAGAGCTTCAAGGAATGCCGGTCGCGGTCGGGCTGCGGCGCCGTCTCAGGGGCAGATCTAGGGGCTTGGGACTACGGGACTACAAGCCGATAGCTGTTTGCTGAGAGCCAATAGCTGTTAGCTAAGGGCCGCATCGAAAATGACGATGCGGCTTTTTTATTGGTTGTTACGAAACGGCACGAACCAATGATGTTTTAGGATGGGCGATTACAAGAAGCTGATAGTCTGGCAGAAAGCTCACGAGCTTACTCTCGTAACCCATCGCGCAGCCACGGGAATTCGGGACCGGAAGTATGTCGCGCTTAAGAGTCAGATGCTACGAGCTGCAATGTCGATCCCAACCAACATCGTCGAGGGCCGCGCACAAAAGTCCGAGCGCGAATTTGCAAGATTCCTTGGATACGCCTCAGCTTCGGCAGCAGAGTTGGAATATCACCTAACGCTGGCCCACAACTTTGGTGTCGTTACGCCAGCGACACTCTCACTAATCACCGAGCAGTTGACCGAAGTGCGCAAAATGCTCCGCGGCCTATTAAATCGCCTCGAAACGGCAAACAGCTAATGGCAATCAGCTAAAAGCTATCGGCTTGTTGTCCCGTAATTCCTATCGGTTAATCTGCCGAAGCGCCTCCCCCAACTTCCGAATCTCCTCCCCGTACGTCGCCCAGTCACCAGCTTTCTGCGCAACAATCGCCCGGTCATAGTGGGCCCGCGCCTCCTGAATCAAAGTGGATGACCCGGTAGTCGAAGGTGCCGCCGCAATTCCGGGCGCCACGGTGCTCCCAGCCGCAGAAGCCAACGCGGGAGCAGCGGCATCCCCACCGAATATCCTGGCGAGGCCGGCCTCCAGGGTTTCCTCCATCACCACCCGGTTCTGAAACGCAACGACAACACGTTTCAACTCCGGAATCTTTCCGTTCTCCGCCCGAAGGTAGATCGGCTGCACGTACATGAGCGCCTCATTCACCGGAATGACAAGCAGCTCGCCGCGCACAACTTCAGAGCCACGCTGATCCCATAGTGTCAGCTGCCGCGAAATCTCGGTGTCCTGATTGATTCGCGAATTGATCTGCTTCGGACCGTAAATGAGACTCTGCTTCGGGAACCGGTACACACGGAGCTTTCCGTAATTCGCACCGTCATTCCGCGCGACCATCCAAGCGGCAAGATTGTCCTTTCCCCTCGGGGTAAATGGCGCCATATAGATGTATTCGGCCTCCTTTTCCTCCGGCAGCCGCATTATGAGGTGCCGTGTAAAACGATCCGAAGCCTCACGCTGGTTATCCAGCGATGGCAGCTGCCACTGGTCCTCGCGGTGATAGAACGTTCCGGGATTATCCATGTGGAAGGTCGTGTACAACGTTGACTGCAGCTTGAAAATGTCGTGCGGATAGCGAATATGAGCGCGCAGATCGGGTGGCAGCGCCGTCATTGGACGCATAATCCCCGGAAAGATCCGGTCGTAAACCTTGATCAGAGGATCATTGGGATCGGATATGTAACTCTCCAGAGTTCCGTCGTAAGCGTCGATCACAACCTTTACACTGTTTCGCATGTAGGTGACTCCGCCCTCCATGCGCTGCGAATAGGGATACGCGCCAGTAGACGTATACGCATCCACAATCCATTTGAGCTTCCCATCGCCGGCGATCACCATGTACGGGTCGTCGTCGAGCGTCAGGAACGGAAGCGCGGCCGCAGTGCGCGCCTTGATCTCCCGGTTGTAGAGAACCCTGCTCTCGGCTCCGATGTCGCCCGACAATAGAATGTTGAGCGCACCAAATCGAATTGCAAAAAGCGCGCGCTTGATGACGTTTCCAACCTGTACTCCGCCCTTCCCCGTATACCGGGCGAAAATGTTGTCTTCACCCGAGGGATAGTCGAACTCCGGCTGACGCGTGTTGACGAAAACCTGGTCGTCGGTCAGCTCGCCGTAGTAAATCTGCGGACGTGTCACCTTCAAGGTCACGCTGGAAACAGGGGGAAGGTCCTTCACAAACAGAACTGGCAATCCTTCGGCAGTGACTTCGTTAACCGGCCCGAGCGTCAGCCCCATTCCATGCGTGAACGTCAAATGCTGGTTGATGAAGCTTCTCGTCGGCAGGGACTGCGAGTTCAGCTCACGCGGCGCGAGCATCACCTGTCGGTACTTTCCGTCGATCATGTACCGGTCGTCGTCCACGGAAATAAAATCGTAGTAGGTACGGATTTCCTGGAGCTGTCCGAATGTCTGGAGGAGCGGGTCGCGGTCCCAGAGCCGGACATTCTGAATTGTGGCGGCGTTGGCGCGAATGTCATTCAGTGTCAAATTCCCGACACCATTAAGATCTCTCGTTTCTACCGCGTCCAGACCCCACGCTCGTCGAGTCGCGGTTATGTATTGCTGGAGCTGTGGAGCTTCCTTTGTCAGCTCAGTTGGCGCGACGACAAACCGCTGCATTGCCGCTGGAAACAGTCCTCCAACCACAACAGAAAATACCAGATAGCTGAAAACGGCGATCACGGAATAGAACGCGAGCTTTCGTCGCATCATTCCATAGATGACCATTCCGGCAGCGAGTAAAGCAGCAATGGCCGTGAGGTGCATGGCCGGGTAGCGCGCATGCAGATCCGTATAGCTGGCGCCAACAAGCGGACCCGTCGTGGAGTACACGAGGCCCGGAATTCGAACGAACCATGTCTGGAGTGCACTCGTCACAAAGAATGCTGCAACGAGAGCGGCCAGATGCGTGGCCGCGGGATCGTCGATTCTCGCCCGCGGAGCAACGTGCATCATCCCCCGGAAGAGATAGAGCATCGCTGATCCGGCAAGCGCAAGCATAATCAGCGTCCGCACCACACCCAACCAGATCGAAATCTCAGGGAGCACGAAGATGAACCACCCGATGTCTCTTCCAAATACAGGATCGACCGATCCGAACGGAATCCGATTCAGGAACTGGAGCACGCCCATCGCTTCCGATGATCCGACGAACCCCGACATGACGGAAGCAATCCCGGCGATAATCACAGGAATTTTCCGCAGCCCGCGCGAGATATCAATTGGCGGAAGGCCGGGATTCATCTGATACATCACGGGCACGAGCGATTTTCCGCCGCGCGCGATGTTGAAATTCAGGTACAGAACCGCAAACGAAATTACAGCCGTGACCAGGAAGAGAATCGCCTTCGTGGTTAGCATCTTCGAAAACACAACCTCGTATCCGATTTCCCTGAACCAGAACCAATCGGTGAGGTAGCCAGCGCTGGCGGGAAGGATGCCGAGCAGGAGAAACAGAATTATCGCGACGATGATTGCGCGAATTGGACGCGGGCGAGCCATAAAGGACCGAAGGTTTAGAGGTAGTTACCCCTGTAATACCACTCCGCGACGAGTGAAGCGCAATGACTTACTTCTTGGCTCTGCTCCTGCAGCCTTTCGGTAAAAAACACATATAGTTTGGTTGCAGGTTGTTAGTTAGGCTAACGAGCGAACCAATATGTGCCCTTAACGAGAAGTGCGTTACTCGGTCTGCCGAAAATATCACGCGTATCGCGTCCGAACCTGAAATCTCCTTCCAATGGAGTAAATGCGCTTCGCGCCTGCTGCCATACAAGGAATAGCGCCGAGCCGGGTCGATATTCCCAGCGCATCACAGCGTTACCGCGAAGCGATTGTGTCCTGAAGTCCGGGTTGTTGACAGAAAACGCCGGGCTTGGCCCGGATCCGTCGGGATCGATTGTATACGACTGAATCGTTGCGCCGCTCTTGACCGCCGTGATAGTCGTTCCGGATTCACCATAATAGGTGTAATCCAGGCTGGCCGGTCTCTTCAGCTCCTTGAACCGGCTGAATGCCGCTGATGATGTGAAGGGCTCCATGTATCCCTGCAGCGACAAGCCGCGTGTCAGAGTCCATTCCACACGCAAATTTGCGGAGACTGTCGTCTGGCGAATGTCCGAGAAGACATACCGACGGCCAAAAGTGCTGGCTGCATTGCCGTCGTTTACGGAACGCACGAACTGAATCGTACCATGATTCTGCTCGAGCCCGGGGGATATGCTGATTTTCACATTTGAGCTAGGACGGAAATCGAACCCGGCCTCGATGCCCCGAAAGGACCCTCCGTCACTGTCGCGATAGAAACTGACATTGCCCGACACGGGAATGCGGCGCTTGCTGTCGGACCCTCCATACATGTACATCCCATGATTCAGCGGCTGCTTTCCAAGTGGACCGCCTCGCGTCATTCTGTCGTCCACGTGGGCCGGATCATATTCCCCTCCGCCTCCGACGTACCACAGATTGGCGAGAGTTGTATTGATCTCGCCAATAAAACCTGACCGAATCTTGTCTCCGCCAAAATTCCACGCCTGATTCGTGCCCCCTCCGAAACCGAAATTCCGGAATATTTTTCCCGGGGTGTTGTTATTGTAAAAGGTGCTCAGCCCCAGGTTGCGGTAGTCCACCCTGCCCATGAAGCCGATGTCGTTCACCTCAAACCCCGGACTCACTTGCTTTGCGGTGAACCCGACAGAAATGTCCCCGGACTTCGTTAGGCCAAGGACGGCGGAATGGCCAGCGATTGAGGTCGCGGCGCTGTCCACATTCAGATAGTCCGCATCCGGGCGCTGGTAATAGCGCGCACTGGACCGCTGTGCGTTGAGAATTACCGGCTGCGTGCCTCCGATCGTGCTTCCGCTCAAAGCACCCGTCAACAGCCAGTCCTGGAAAAATCGATGTTCGAAGTCAGCGGACACAACGCTTGCGCGCGAACGAAGAAGATTTCTGAAGACTGGGTCGTCAATACTGCGAATGACGGATGTGCCGCCGACTCCGACCAGCGTCTGACCACCACGCATGTCTCTCCTTACGCGGCCCACGAAATAATTCGTGAGCGGTTCGACGGGAGTGATGGTGCGCACTCCCTTGCCATCGTCTACTTCGGCTTTTTCCTCGGCGGTGACCGCATTCAACAGGCCCACTGTCCAGGGTCCGCTCTTCCCGCTCAGCTTTGCAGCTCCAATGATGGTTGTTGCTTCCGAAGCGTTCACGAATGTGCCTGGAGCAAACCGCTGCGGAGCCCGTCCAATGCGGCGGGAATAGAATATCTGCTGGTTTCCGAAACTCGGTCCCGTGCGGACGCTGCCGAGGTTGAAGATGCTTGCTCCTTCGACGAAGAAGGGACGCTTCTCCGGAAAAAACGACTCAAAGGCAGAGAGATTGACGACGGCCGGATCCACTTCAACCTGACCGAAGTCGGGGTTTATTGTGGCCGTCAGCGTGAGTCCATTCGGAAGCCCGAACTTTACGTCTCCGCCTATTGACTGCTGCGTGTCGTTTTTTCTGTAGAAGGGATTTGCGGGATTCCCGGGCGCCCGCGTGAGCTTCGAGCTGATATATGGCACGACCTCGAGCCGCCGCGGAACGGGAATGTCCATCATTCCCGTGAGGTCACCTGCCATGGAAATGAATCCTGGATCGCTGGGTTTCCATGGGCTCCACGATACGCGTTCAGCCCGACGCGCAATGTCCCTCTGTACTTGAATGCCCCAAATACGCTCCTGCCCCTTCGGTACGCCGCCAAAACGCAGCTGCGAAAATGGAATGCGGTATTCCGCGGTCCATCCTTGCTTGTCAACTGAAGTTGCGACCTCCCAGACGGCATCCCAATTCAAGTCTTCACCGCGATCATCAAAGTGCAGGACATCTTTCTGGACTCCGCGCGGATTTGCGCTAAAGCGGAAACCGTTTCTGCGATCGTGGTAGGAATCGATCACCACGTGAATCCAGTCAGAGTAAATCCCGGTTGCATCGCGGCGCGCCAACTGGGCGGCAATGGAGTCCGGCCTGGAATCGAAAGCGCGGACGCCGACGTAAAGCGCATTGTCGTCGTATAGAACTCGAACTTCTGTGCGCTCGCTTGCCGGCTGGCCAGCCTTTGGATAACTCTGTGTGAAATCACTTTCTGGCTTCACCAAGGCCCAGGCTGCATCGTCGAGAATTCCGTCCACCTTTACCGCACTAGTGGCCCGTACCGTTCGCATCGACCGCACAACATTCGACACGCTCTTTTTTGCAAGTGTGTCAGGACCCGGTGTGATCTGGGCTCTCATCACTACTGGCAGAGCAGACGCGGCGAGAATCAAAGCCGACAGAATTAATCGGATTTTTTTCATGTTCCTGAAGGAGAACAGTTGAGAGTCGAATCGTTCACGGACTTGGACAGCACGATCCCAAATAAGGTTCATGGGGGGCTCAAAATTCACTACGGCGCAATCCGGGCCCGGGATTCAGGTCACAAAAAACCCCGCCGATGGGCGGGGTCTTGTGAACCTGCTTAGTACGAAGGCTACCAGCGATAGTGGGCGAACGCCTTATTGGCTTCAGCCATACGGTGGGTGTCTTCCTTCTTCTTGACTGCGTTGCCTTCGCCCTTGCTTGCCGCAATTACTTCAGCCGCAAGCTTTTCGGCCATCGACTTCTCGTTGCGGTCG
>JBKJPM010000247.1:0-24462 GCA_046595175.1 Gemmatimonadaceae bacterium | reverse complement strand
CAGCAGAACCGTCGCGATGACTTTGTCATCACGGTCGGTGGCCCGGCGATGGAAGACTAAGTAGCACCGCAGCACAGTAAGAGAGACGGAGCGTCCGAAAGGGCGCTCCGTTTTTCTTTGGGCTATTGGTCAGGGCCGGGAACCGTTAGCCGCGGGGCGATAGCGAAGTGCTTCGGCTATGTGTCCACTCAATATCGAAGTCTCGCAATCGATGTCGGCAATTGTGCGGGCGACCTTGAGGACGCGGTGGTAGCCGCGTGCTGAAAGTCCGAGCCGTTCGGATGCGGATTGCAGCAGAGTGCGGGCGCGCTTGTCTACGGGCGTATGCCGGTCCAACCATAGTCCCGACACATGCGCGTTGCAATTGCCGCTCGTTTTTTGAACGCGCGCGAACTGCATTGTTCTGGCGCTCTCCACGCGCGAGCGAATGACAGAAGACCGCTCACCGTGGACTGTATCACTCAGGTTTCGAAGCGATACTGCGCCAACGTTGACATGCATGTCGATGCGGTCTGCCAGTGGTCCGGAAATCCGCGCCGCGTATTTCGCGAGATCCATTGGCGTACAGGTGCACGTTCCTTTTGGGTTGCCAGCCTGGCCGCACGGGCATGGATTTGTAGCTCCAATAAGTGTGAATCGCGCGGGATACGTGACACTGGTTGCCGCGCGCGATATCACGACGTGGGCGTCCTCCATGGGTTGGCGCATGCTCTCAAGCACTGAGCGGGGAAACTCCAGCATTTCGTCAAGAAAGAGCACGCCATTGTGTGCGAGACTGACTTCACCTGGACGCGGGTGACTCCCACCGCCGACAAGCCCAGCGCCTGATATCGAGTGGTGTGGAGCTCTGAATGGGCGCGCACCTGTTAATACATCCGACAGTATTCCCGCTACGGAGTGAATTGATATCACCTCGAGTGCCTCATCTTCATTGAGCGCCGGGAGTATGGAGGGAAGCCTTCGCGCCAGCATTGTCTTTCCGGCTCCTGGAGGACCTACCATGAGAACGTTGTGACCACCGGCGGCCGCAACTTCCAGCGCGCGCTTTGCGCTCTCCTGTCCCACCACGTCCGCGAAGTCGAGATCGTCAATTGATCTTTTTGGACCCCCGTCACATCGAGGAAGGACTTGAACGGCATCCGTGCGGAGCTGCTGTACGAGCACCGCCAGGTCGGGAGGTGCTGCAACTCCTAACGCTGACACACGGCTTGCTTCCGCATGATTCTCAGGTGGTGCAACCAGCGTCAATCGGCCGCGGCGGGCGGTGTGGCGCGCAATGCACAACGCGCCACGGACTGATCTGATCGAACCATCCAGCCCGAGTTCTCCCACGAACAGGAATTTCTCGACGCTCGAGGCTGCCAGTTGGCCGGTGGCGATGAGAATGGCGACTGCAATCGGAAGATCGAACGCAGTGCCTTCTTTTCGAATGTCGGCCGGGGCGAGGTTGATAGTCAGCTTGCGCGGCGGAACAGCGAATCCCGAGTTAATGAGTGCGGATCCGACTCTTTCCCGGGATTCCTTGACTGAGCCGGCCGGGAGTCCGACAACCGTCCACTGAGGGAGTCCCATTGCCGAGTCTACTTCGACTGTCACGTCGTAGGCGTCGATGCCTACGAGGGCTGCGGACCGGACGGCTGCGAGCATTCCCGAGTCTGGTGCAATAGGGAGGATCCGGAGTCATCGATAGTTCACCCACCAGCACAAAAATACGCAACAAAGAGACTTATGAAGTTGGGGCACCCGAGGAGCTTCGTGCGCGAATGGCGCGCACGCCGGAACAATGGGCCAAGGTTGCTGGTTCAATAAAGAGCCCCTTCCAGCAGCAAAGAGATGGGGAAGGTGGTTTCGAGCGGCGTGGATTCCAGAACCCTGACTAAATTGTCCTCATATGTTCGGATGCATTCGTAAACTCGGCTGCCTGGTAATGCTCCTCCTGATTGGCGGGGGATTGTACCTGTACATGAACAAGAATGACGGAGCTTCGACATCGTCGACTTCGCCCGTATCCCGCCGCCCCATGTGGGAGCCGATCACCGCTCTTAATGCCGAGCGCGGAAGACGGGAGGTAGAGGCACTCCGTAATTCACGTGGTCCCGTGTTCGCGAACTTGACCGGAGCAGAAGCTGCTTCATTCATTTTTCTTTCTGCGGCTCACCAGATGCCTAAGGGGGCGGAGAGTGCGAGCGCGTCCGTGCAGAACGACGAACTTGTCGTGCGTGCAGCGGTCAGGCTGAGTGATTTCGGAGTTAAAAAGGTTCTCGGTCCCCTGGCCGGTATTCTTGGGGAGCGCGATACGCTGCTCCTTGGTGGGCACATCAACATCGTGCAGCCGGGGCTTGGAGAGTTCCAGGTGACGCGGCTCAAGATTGGAAATCTCAGCGTTCCGTCTCCGCTAATTCCAAGAATCCTCAACGAGATTCGCAAGGGCGATAGGCCCGTAGGAATTTCGGCCAACGCGTTACCGATGCCCGTGCCCGAGTACATCTCCGATGTTCGCATAGCGAACGGTCGAATAACCGTGTATAAGAACGCACCGTGAGGCGAGTCCTCGTCATTGATGACGAGCAGGGAATACGGGGTGCGCTTGGCCAGCTCCTGGAATACGAGGGCTACGAGGTTCGCACCGCGTCGAACGCGGGGGATGGAATTATAGAATACCAGAAATTCCGCCCACATCTGGTCTTCATGGATGTGAAGATGGCGGGAATGGATGGACTGGAGGCGCTCAAGCGCCTGCGTGAAATCGATCCTGCAGCGACAGTTGTAATGATCAGCGGACATGCAACGCTTCGGACCGCCGTGGAGGCCACACAGCTCGGCGCCTATGACGTTCTGGAGAAGCCGCTTGACACCGACCGCATACTGGTAATGCTGCGCAACGCACTCTCCCACCTCGATGTTGTCGAGGAGAATGCGAGACTTCGTGAAACGGTTGAGGCGCCATATGAGATTGTCGGCAAGTCGTCCGCAATCCGGAATCTCATCGAGAAGATCCACAAGATTGCAGCGACCCCGGCGCGCGTTCTCATCACCGGTGAGAATGGTACGGGAAAGGAACTGGTCGCCCGCGCGCTGCACCGCGGGTCTCCTCGTGCAACCAAGCCCTTTGTCGAGGTTAACTGCGCGGCGATACCTGGGGAGCTGATCGAGAGCGAGCTGTTCGGCCACATGAGGGGATCATTTACCGGCGCGATTGCAGACCGGGCCGGAAAGTTCGAGCAGGCTCACAAGGGAACTCTTTTTCTGGACGAGATCGGGGACATGAGCCTCGCGGCACAGGCGAAGGTGCTTCGCGTACTGCAGGACAATGTTGTTTCCCGGATTGGCGGATCGAAAACAATTTCGGTCGACGTTCGCGTAATCGCCGCAACGAACAAGAATGTCGAGGCTGAGATCAGCGCGGGGCGTTTTCGGGAAGATCTCTACTATCGGCTAAACGTTGTGCCCATCCATGTTGCTCCGCTCCGCGAGCGTCGCGAAGACATTCCTCTCCTGGTCCAGCACTTCGTCTCGACGCTCTCCGCCCGGGAGGGAATTCCGCCGCGGACAGTCAGCGAGGATGCGCTCCAGAAACTTTCAGAATACGAATGGCCGGGCAATGTTCGCGAGCTTCGCAATACGATTGAGCGTCTGCTGATCCTTGCGAGTGGAAAAGAAATCGTGGCTCGCGACGTAGAGCGGCTGGCCGGCGCGCGTTCGCCCGAGGACACCAGCATGGGCAACCTGAATCAGTCGAAGACTTTCGAGGAATTCAAGGACGCCGCTGAGCGCGCGTATCTGCTTGGCAAGCTTCGTGAGTTTGACTGGAACGTTTCTGAGACGGCTCGCGCCATTGAGATGCCACGCTCGAATCTTTACAAAAAGATTGAGAAGTACTCTCTGAATAGAGAGGGATAGTTGCGCGCGGCGGATGGCCAGTCTGGCCATTCAAACACAAGTCACAGTCAATAAGTTTCATATATGAGAATCTTCAAGAACTTCATCAACGGAGCCTGGGTGCCACCCGACTCCGGCGAGTACTTCGAGAACCGCAATCCGGCCGACCGCCGCGACCTGATCGGGAAATTTCCTCTGTCGGGTGCGTCCGACGTGAATCGAGCCGTTGAGAGTGCGAAGCGCGGATTCGAGGTTTGGCGCCGCACCCCCGCTCCTGAGCGCGGCAACATTATGCGAATTGCTGGTGACATCCTCACCGCCCGCAAGGAAGAAGTTGCTGACGCGATGACCCGGGAAATGGGCAAGCCGCTCGCGGAAACTCGCGGGGATGTCCAGGAAGCCATCGATACAGCGTACTACGCGGGTTCAGAGGGACGCCGCATGTTCGGCCATACGGTGCCTAGCGAGCTGCGCCAGAAGTGGGCGATGAGTTACCGGAGACCGATTGGAGTGGCTGGAATTATTACGCCCTTCAATTTTCCACTCGCGATCCCAAGCTGGAAAATGTTTCCCGCACTCGTGTGCGGGAATTCCTGCGTGTTCAAGCCGGCAGAAGATGTTCCGAACACGGGAACCCTTTTTGTCGAGATTCTCCTGGAAGCGGGCATCCCGCCGGAAGTTCTGCAGCTTGTTCACGGAACTGGCGAGAGCGTTGGATCGGCGATTGTGGAGCACCCGGAAATTCCGCTCGTCTCCTTCACTGGTTCGACAGAAACCGGCTCGTTCATCGGCGCGACCTGCGGCCGGATGCACAAACGGCTCTCGCTCGAGATGGGCGGCAAGAATGCGCAAATCGTCCTGGACGACGCGGATCTGGATCTGGCGCTCGAGGGCGCACTTTGGGGTGCATTCGGCACGACTGGCCAGCGGTGCACTGCAACGAGCAGGCTCGTTCTTCAATCTGGCGTGCACGACAAATTTCTCGGAATGCTACTCGACCGTACCCGCGCGCTTAAGCTTGGCGACGGACGAAAGAAGGGAACCGATGTTGGCCCGCTCATTCACGAGGCTTCCCGCGACAAGGTGGCCCGTTACGTGGATATCGGAATTCAGCAGGGCGCTGACCTGCTGTGCGGGGGCAAGTCTGCGACCGAAGGGGACTTGGCCAATGGAAACTTCTTTGAGCCGACGATTTTCTCGCGTGTAGAACAGGGAAGTCGCCTCGAGCAGGAAGAGATATTCGGCCCTGTGCTCTCGGTAGTGCGGGTCAAGACAGTTGATGAAGCCTTTGCCGTGAACAATGGTGTGCGATATGGTCTTTCGTCGTCGCTCTATACGCGCGACGTGAACATCGCTTTCCGTGCACTGACGGAATTGGACAATGGAATTACATATATCAACGCTCCGACCATTGGAGCTGAAGCACACCTTCCGTTCGGCGGTGTCAAGCAGACCGGCAACGGACACCGCGAAGGCGGTTGGGAAGTGTATGAGTTCTTCTCGGAGACAAAGGTTGGATACGTGGATTTCTCCGGAACACTGCAGCGCGCCCAGATTGACAACTATCTCGGGACGCCGAGCTGATCTGAAGTGGAAACTCCTCCCGACGGACTGAAAGTCATCACCGAAGCCCAGCGGGCAAATGCTCTCCAGCGCGCCAATCGGCGCCGCAGCTCGCGTCTGCGGTTCTTTTGGGACTGGCTGCGGTCCGTCGCGGTTGCCGTGGTGTTATTCATCATGATCCGTTCATTCCTCGTCGAGGCGTTCAAGATCCCGACCGGGAGCATGGAAGGCACGCTTCTCGTTGGCGATTTCCTGCTCGTAAACAAGCTGGTCTACGGCGCCGAAATACCACTCACGAAGATGAAGCTTCCCGGGCTCAGGCATCCGCAGCGCGGCGATGTGATCGTTTTCCAATGGCCCGTGGATCCTACAAAGAATTTTGTGAAGCGACTGGTCGGTCTCCCCGGAGACACGCTATCCATGCGTCACGGGCAGCTAATAAGGAATGGCGCGTCGCTGCGTGAGCTTTATGCGATTCATAATTTCGCGGGCGAACCCGGTTCAGACGAAGACTTCAACTGGCAGAAGCGATTCCTAACTCGCTCGGCGATGGCATTCGCAAGTTCCCCGGGCGGAATGCCTGCCTCCGGGTATCATCCGTCGCGGGATAACTGGGGTCCACTGGTCGTTCCAACAGGGAATTATTTCGTCCTGGGAGACAATCGGGACAATTCCCTCGACAGCAGGTACTGGGGATTTGTAGCCGACTCACTTGTGCGCGGTCAGCCTGTTGTGGTCTATTATAGCTACAACCCGGACAGCACTGGTCGCTTTGACTGGCTCACGCGCGTTCGGTGGAAGCGGTTTGGAGAATTGATTCACTAGAGGGAGCAGCTTAGCGCATGGCCGTATCGACAAACCGTAAGACGTCGTCTGATGAAGGGTCGCTTGACCAGTATCTCCGGGACATAAGCGCATTCCCGCTTATCAATCGCGAGATGGAAGTCACGCTCGCCCAGAATATCAAGAAGGGTGACCAGGAAGCTCTGGATACGCTCGTCCGCTCGAATCTCCGCTTCGTGGTATCGGTCGCGAAGAAATATCAGAACCAGGGTGTAGCCCTTTCGGATCTGATCAACGAAGGCAACCTCGGCCTGATTCGCGCCGCCCACAAATTCGACGAGACCAAGGGGATCAAGTTCATCTCCTATGCTGTCTGGTGGATTCGCCAGTCGATTTTGCAGGCGCTTGCTGAACAGTCCCGGATTGTACGGGTTCCGCTCAACCGGGCCGGCACACTGCATCGGATCGGAAAGCGCGCCAGCGCGCTGCTCCAGGAGCTTGGACGTCAGCCGACCCACAGTGAGATCGCCGAAGGGATGGACATCACCGAGGAAGAGGTCGCGAAGACGATGCTCATCTCGCATGTACATCTCTCGCTCGATGCTCCGCTTGGAAATTCAGAGGACAATCGTCTTCTCGACATCCTTCCTGATGAGAACAACCAGCAGCCTGACGAGCTGACATTTGAGAAGGCTCTTTCGGAAGCGATCGAGGAGTCGCTGGCTGGCCTGAAAGAGCGCGAGTCCAAGATCCTTCGTTTGTATTTCGGCCTGGACGGGCAGGACCCGATGACGCTCGAGGACATTGGAACGCTGCTCGCGATTACTCGCGAGAGAGTTCGTCAGATCAAGGAAAAGGCACTGCTCAAACTGCGGCACAATTCGCGGCGACGGGCGCTGGAGTCATTCCTCGGCTAACTTGTGGCGCCCGAAAGACTGCTACGCTTTTGTTTTTTTGCAGCCACTCGGGGTTAGATTGTCCGCATGGCCCAGCAAGCATCTTTCGACGTAACTACGGGCGTTGACCTCCAGGAAGTAGACAACGCCGTAAACCAGGCGCAGAAGGAAATTGCGCAGCGCTACGACTTCAAGGGTTCGCCGGCGGCGATCGAGTTTCAGCGCACCGAAGGCAAGCTTGTCCTCACGGCCGAGAATGATTTCAAGATGCAGGCGCTTTATGATGTCCTGCATGGCAAGCTAGTGAAGCGCCAGGTATCGGTGAAGAACCTCGACATCGGTGACATCACTCCGGCCGGCGGCGACACCGTGCGCCGCGAGGTGGGACTCAAGATGGCGCTGGACGGCGAGACGGCGAAAAAAATCTCCGCTGCTATTAAGGAAGCGAAGCTCAAGAAAGTTCAGGCTGCGATCCAGGGCGACCAGGTTCGCGTGTCATCGCCGTCCAAGGATGACCTGCAGGAAGCAATGGCGCTGCTCCGCTCAAAAGATTTTGGCGTAGAGCTCAAGTTCGGCAACTACCGCTAAATGAAGGTTGGCTTTATCACACTCGGGTGTGATAAGAACACGGTGGACTCAGAGCGGTACCTCGCGAGGCTCGCCGGCTACGGCGCACAGCTTACGCACAACCTCGAAGAAGCCGATCTCATTCTTGTCAACACCTGCGGATTCATAGACGCCGCGAAAAAAGAAAGCATCGACGCCATAGTCGAAGCCGGGAACATGAAGCGCGAGGGAAAGTGCCAGGCCGTAGTTGCGTTGGGCTGCATGGTCGAGCGTCACAAGTCGGAGCTCGAGGAAGCGCTCCCTGAAGTTGATCTGTTTCTTGGAGCATCCGAGGGAGATCGTCTTGTTCCGGAGCTGGAGGCCCGCGGACTGCTTGGCGCCGAGGACCTGGCCAATCACCCCGGAGTGCGGGTATACGCTGGAGAGCTGCGGCATATTCGCTATCTAAAGATCAGTGAAGGATGCGACCACGGCTGCGCATTTTGCGCGATTCCTCTGATGCGCGGCAAGCACCGCTCGTTCGCGCTTGATGAAATCATTCGTGAAGCGCAGCTCCTTGAGCTGGATGGCGCCAGGGAGCTGAATCTGGTCGCGCAGGATCTGGCTCACTACGGACGAGACATCCGCAACGGATTTGGACTGCCTGAGCTGCTGGAGTCCCTGGTGGCGGAGACTGGCATCCCATGGATACGGATGCTGTATCTCTATTCGGCAGGAATTACTCCGCGCCTGATCGATGTTATTGCGCGGGAGCCGAGAATTCTCCGATATCTTGATATGCCAATGCAGCACGCGGCGGACAAAGTGCTGCAGCGGATGCGACGGCCCGAGCGCAAGAAAACAATTCGTGAGCGCGTGCTTAGTTTGCGCGATGCTGTTCCGGACCTGGCCATCCGCACCACCTGTATCGTGGGTTTTCCGGGCGAGACAGATGACGATTTCAGCGAGCTCGTAGATTTTCTGGAGGAGATTCGCTTCGATCGGGTCGGGGCATTCACCTATTCGCCACAGGAAGGAACTCGCGCGGCGCAGCTAGAGGATGACGTGCCAGATGCGCTCAAGCGCGAGCGCCTTGAGCTCCTCACCGAGGTGCAGCGCGCCATCACCGCTGATCGCTATGAGCAACGGATAGGAACGCGGGCAGTCGCGATCGTCGATCGTACAAATTCGGGGGGATCGCAGGCACGGCTGCCATGGCAGGCAGACGACATTGACGGGACGACACAGTTGTCAGTCATGCTGGACCCTGGATCTTTCGCGGACGTGACCGTCACCGGAGTCGAAGAGGATTACGACTTTACTGCATCAGTGCAGGGAACCCGCGCGGGAATTGTCGACGAGGGGTCTGCGCGCCGCGCGCGTTCGCGCTCGCTGCCACTGGCGGCCAGCATGGGAAGTTACGGACGATAGGAAGTTCGCTGGCGCTCAATTTGCCCGATGCCATTCATACCGAAACTGGCTCAGGAGTTCTGCAATGAAAAAGACTTTTCCTCTGATCTTCGCTGGCGTGGGTATCGCTGTCGCGTGCGTGTCGGTCGCGCCGGCTGCAGAGGGAGCAGATCCCGTCTTTGCCAACGACAATCCGGCTGTTCGCATCGCTCTCGCTACCGCGGCAAAGGCGGTTGCCTTGAGCGGAACGGGAAAGTGGGGTATCTACAACAGATCCCGCGAGAACTACCTGATGGCCGGCGCGGCCGGCGAAATCATGACAATTCAGCTCTCGAGCGGCCAGCTGCGCGCGGTGCGCGCGGACGGGAAACGCAGCGAAGCATCTGCGGGACCACTCCTCTTTCGCGCCCTTTCCCCTGACGGTTTTGTAACCTTCAATGGCAAGCGCTATCGCGGTGAGTTGCTCATCAGTCCGACAGATTCGGGAATGATTGTGGTGAACAGGCTACCGATGGAATCGTACCTTCGAGGCGTTGTCCCACTTGAAATTGGAAAGCGGCCAAGGGAAGAACTAGCGGCAGTACAGGCACAGGCGGTGGCGGCGCGCAGCTATTCCTACAGTCATGTAGGCGGTGGCGCACGCACACGTTCATTCGACATGTACGCGACCGTAATGGACCAGGTGTTCGGCGGCGTAGATGCAGAGTCTCTAATTACTGACGAGGCTGTCGGGACGACTGCGGGGATGGTTCTCAAGTACGGAGGGCGCGTTCTGGCCAACACTCCCTACCATTCGACATGCGGCGGGACCACGGCTCCCATCAGCGAGGTGTGGTACAGGGAGGCGGACCTGCCGTACCTGCGCGCAGTCAGCGACCGCGTTCCGGGAACCGACAGCTATTACTGCGACAAGTCGGGGCGCTTCCGCTGGACGCAGACATTTACGAGCGATCAGCTCCGGACGAATCTGGAAAAATATCTGGCGACCTACACCAGTGCGCCAAAGGGCGATGTCGGCAACGTTCGCATGATCCGCGAAACGGGCAGGACACCATCTGATCGCGTGCGCGCGCTGGAGATTACGACTGACCGTGGGACGTATACGGTTCGCGGCAACGATATTCGTTTCGTTATGCGCGATCCGGCTGGCGCGATTCTCAACAGCACCTATTTTACCGCCGACGTTTCAATTGGTGGCGGTGGAGTACAGCATCTGACCCTCAAGGGCGGGGGCTACGGTCATGGGATAGGGATGTGCCAGTTTGGCGCAATGGGTCGTGCGCGCGCCGGGCAGAGTTTTCGCACAATTCTCACGACGTACTATCCTGGAACTGTCGTCGAAAAAATCTGATGAACCTTCGAGCTGGGTGACAAGTGCCTGAAAATGTGAAAGTCGGAATGGTAGGCGCCGGCGCAATTGCGCAGCTCGCGCACCTTCCCGCGCTCGGCAAACTGCGCGGCGCTGAACTCGTTGCTCTCTGTGACAATGACGGCCCAAAGGCGAGCGCTCTGGCGGACCGGCTTTCCATTCCATACGTCTTTACCGATCTGGAAGACATGCTCGAGCTGGAACTGGATGCGGTCATCATGACCACGCCGAACCATCTGCACGAGCCCCACGTGTTGAGCGCGCTCCGCGCTGGCGTCCACGTTTTGTGCGAGCGCCCGCTTTCACTAACATCTCAGGGTATCGAGCGTATTCTCATTGCGGCTGAAAAAGCAAATCGAAAAATTGTTGTTGGCACAAACCATCGATTTCGCAGCGATGTCCAGCAGCTAAGCCGCTTCCTGCAGGGCAGTGAATTGGGCAAACTTCTGGGCATGCGCGCCGGACAGTACCATCAACGCACGCAGAGAGAAGGCTGGCGGATGCGAAAGGCGGAGGCGGGCGGCGGTGCCTTTCTGGAGCACGGCTATCCGCTGCTCGATCTCGCGCTCTGGCTCGCGAATTTCCCGCCGGCCGTTCGCGTGACTGCGCACATGGACCGACCGCGCACTCCAGGTGCCGTGGAAGATTCCATGGTTGTGCACCTGGAATGTGTTGAAGGAGTCAGCTTCGTGTTCGACGTGTCCTGGTGCTATGTCGGACAAGACGAACGCTGGTGGTTCGAAGTCTTGTCTGCCAGGGGAAGTGCGCGTCTGGCGCCTTTGCGGGTTGTCAAAGACCTGAATGGAAAGCCGACAAACGTGTCACCGAGCGGAGCGTCCGCGCGCGAAAGTGTGTTTCTTCAGTCATATCGCGCCGAGCTTGCCCACTTCATTTCTGTCATCAGGGGGGAAAGTCCGTACGATCCCCCGCGCGATCAGATTGAAGTCATGAAGATTATGGAGGCGATTTACAAATCCGCTGAATCCGGACGCGAAATAGTTTTCTAGAGCCGCGCCGGCTTCATCCTCTCCGAAAACTGAAACCAGCATACGATCGCAAGCGCAATCTGAACCGGCATTGCCAATCCGATAATTTCCCCGTTTGGCTGGTGGAACTGCGGCAGCGCCTGAAGAACGAACCCTGCGACCGATAAACCGGCAGTCATGAGCGCGAGCGAAATCACTGTCGTGCGAAGCCGCTTTATTTTGTACGCAAACGGAACGAGGACGCCGAGCGCGAGAAGCAGTGGACTGAGCTGGAGGATGTTCTCGTTCCCGGACATGAAGTAATGGTCGGTTACAGTCCACGCGAGAATCAGTCCCAGTCCAGCAAGGCCTCCAACGATGGACACGACTGAGGTGAGAATGGCGAGCAGAATCTTTGTCGCGCGAAGCCCGGTGACTGAGAGTGAAAGGAGGATGAGCAGCGCGAGCGAGATGCCAATGCCGATAAGAGTGAATCGGGGCACATAATTAGGAGCAACCTTCCTTTCTTGAGGACGGTTGGACCCAGCGAGCTGAATTTCGCGCGCTACCAGCGGTTCCAGTGCGCCTGTCTGGCCGACTACATATATCCTGCGAATGTGCTCCTGCAGTTTTAACGGGAGAAACATTTCCTGCCACCTGCTGATGTTTGCATCCGCGGGGTGTCCGAGCGCGAACTGAGCTCCCGCATACGGTAGAACGTCGTCACCCAGGATGCGCAATGTGTGTTCGCGAAATGTCGTGTTCGTGAACACGTGTTCCGTTTTGTTTTTTATTGCTCCACCCAGGACCTTGTCAATCAGGTCGCGGGGAAGTGTAGAGCAGTTGTTCCTGTAGTAGTCGTACAGGTAATATCGGTTTTCCGGCAGCGCGTTCGTCTCGGCGAGATTCTGTATCTGCACGCGCTGAGAAGGTGTAAGGCTCAGCTCCTGAGCCGACACTGTGCGATTTGTGGCTATGTAAGACTGCACCATCTCCCGCATTTGAAATCCGGCCATCGAGTAGCGCATTCGTCCGCGAGCGAGTCTCGCCATGAAGTCCTTATCGTTGAAGTTGAAGAGACCCCAGTTGTACGCGACGTCGGTCTGGCTGGCGGAGTTGTGAATCCAGATCGCTGTGTGACCGAATTTCTCGAAGATCTCGTCGCCCGGACCCATGGTCATCAGGTAGACAGTCAGCTCGTCACCTGGGACAACAGCGGTTTGGGCGAATGCGATACGAGTCTGCAAGAGCGTTGCGATGGCAAGAAAAAACCGAATCGTTTTCATTGGCACAAAAATACCATTTCGAGGGCTTAGCGTTCTTGGGTAACCCCCGCAGATTGTCACGCCCGTAGAACAAAAGTTGCGAGGACGCCAATCTGGTGTAGGATTCCGGTGACCCTTTACCTGGCGCAATGCATCGACTCCTGAGATTTCTGCCGCTCGCGCTTCCCACGCTTATTTCTTGCGCGATGCATCCACCAGCTCCATCAGCAGACCTTACGGTCACCAATGCCAGGATATGGACTGGGAATCCCGCCCGCCCATGGGCACAGGCACTCGCTGTGAGGGGAGATCGGATCGTGGCAATCGGATCGGGCGCCGAGGTTGCCAAACTCGCCGGAAGCGCCACACAGGTCATAGATGCGAAGGGTCAGTTTGTTGTTCCCGGGTTTATTGATTCGCACGTTCATTTCGTAACCGGCGGTTCACAGCTCGCCGGTGTTCAGCTGCGCGATGCGAAGACTCCCGCTGAATTCATCGCCAGGATAAAAGCGTTTGCCGCGACAGTGCCTGCGGGAACATGGATCGAAGGCGGGAACTGGGATCACCAGAACTGGGGCGGTGAGCTTCCCCGCGCGGAGTGGATTGACTCAGTAACCCAGCATCATCCGGTTTGGCTGTCGCGGCTTGATGGCCATATGGCACTCGCCAACGGTGCGGCAATGAAGGCCGCCGGTGTGTCGAGCGCGACCAAGGAAATCGACGGCGGGACCATAGTGCGCGATGGCGCGCGAAATCCCACGGGAATATTCAAGGACAACGCGCAGGATGTCATAGATCATGTTGTACCCGAGTGGACGGCGGAGACGCGTGACCGCGCACTGGCTGCTGCCATGGATTTCGTCGCTTCGAAAGGCGTCACTTCCGTTCACAACATGGGATCGTGGGCCGACCTCGCCACATTCGAGCGCGCGCACCGCGCGGGAACGCTCAAGACCAGAATCTATGCCAATGTTCCATTGCGCTCCTGGGAGCGGCTTCGTGACACGGTGGGGAAGCGTGGACATGGTGATGAGTGGCTTCGCATAGGCGGCCTCAAGGCATTCGTGGACGGCTCGCTGGGATCACATACTGCCGCGATGTTCGACGCGTTCACAGATGCGCCTGCCGACTCCGGTCTTCTGGTTGAAAGGCCGGAGGATCTGTACAAAATGACAAGCGGTGCGGACAGGGCGGGGCTGCAAGTAATGGTGCACGCGATCGGTGACCGCGCGATCAATTTACAGCTCGACATTTTTGAACGGGTTGCAAGGGAGGACGGACCGCGCGATCGCCGTTTCCGAATTGAACATGCCCAGCACATTGCGCCAAAGGACATCCCACGATTCGGGCAGCTCGGCGTGATTCCAAGTATGCAGCCGTATCACGCAATTGATGATGGACGCTGGGCCGAAAAAATAATTGGGCACGACCGCGCGAAAACGACGTACGCCTTCCGCTCGCTGATGGATGCCGGAGCCTTGCCGGCATTTGGCAGCGACTGGTTCGTTGCACCCCCTGCGCCGCTCGAAGGGATTTACGCCGCGGTCACGCGCCGCACGCTGGATGAAAGGAATCCCGGTGGATGGATTCCGGAGCAGAAGATCACGGTCGAAGAAGCATTGCGCGCATATACGATGAATGCAGCACGCGCATCGTTCGACGAAGGAAACCGCGGCTCACTCGAGCGCGGGAAGCTGGCGGATTTCGTGATCATCGATCGTGACCTCACCAGGATTGCGCCGGAAACAATCCGTGATGCAAAGATTGTTCGAACTGTCGTCGGAGGGCGCACGGTTTAC
The DNA here is from genome assembly GCA_046595175.1 of Gemmatimonadaceae bacterium. Lineage (GTDB taxonomy): Bacteria > Gemmatimonadota > Gemmatimonadetes > Gemmatimonadales > Gemmatimonadaceae > UBA4720. The sequence goes on along the minus strand of JBKJPM010000247.1, from coordinate 9,987 downwards.
TCGGCGCCTCAATACGACGTGATCATAAAAGGCGGAATCGTCTACGATGGCAGCGGAAAGCCAGGGGTGGTTGCGGACGTTGCAATCAAGGGAGACACGGTCGCAGGCATCGGTGACTTCTCGGCTGCAACCTCCGCTTCAATCGTGGACGCGCACGGTCTTGCTGTCGCTCCTGGGTTCATCAACATGCTGAGCTGGGCGACAGAAACTCTCCTCGTTGATCCGCATTCGCAGGGCGACATTCGCCAAGGCGTGACTCTCGAGGTGTTCGGAGAGGGCGAATCGATGGGCCCGATCAACGAATCAATGCGAAAGGAGATGATTGAATCCCAGGGCGATCTCAAGTTCGAGGTCCCGTGGACGACACTTGGCGAATATCTGGAATACCTGGAAAAAAAAGGCGTATCTACCAACATCGCATCGTTCATTGGGGCCACGACTGCGCGCATTCATGAAATTGGATACGCAGATCGCCCGCCCACACCAGACGAACTCACTCGTATGCAGGCACTTGTACGGGCTGCGATGGAAGAGGGTGCGCTAGGAGTCGGTTCCTCGCTTATTTACGCTCCGGCCTTTTATGCAAAGACCGATGAGTTGATCGCGCTGTCCAAAGCTGCGGCTCCATTCGGCGGCAGATACATCTCCCATATGCGCAGCGAGGGCAATCGCCTTCTGGAAGCAGTTGACGAGCTAATAACCATAGCGCGTGAAGCCGGCGTAGGTGGTGAGATATACCACCTGAAGGCCGCGGGTCAGCAGAACTGGGGAAAGCTGGACGCGGTGATTGCGAAAGTTGATTCCGCCCGCAAAGCCGGGCAGGACATCTCCGCTGACATGTACACCTATACTGCCGGTTCCACCGGTCTCGACGCTTCCATGCCTCCCTGGGTTCAGGAAGGCGGCTATAAGGCCTGGGCGGAGCGACTCAAGAATCCTGAAACGCGCGCGCGCGTTGCTCGGGAAATGAAAACGCCCTCCAACGATTGGGAGAACTTTTTCCTGGCCGCCGGTCCGGATCGCACGCTGTTAGTTGGATTCAAGGCGGATTCTCTCAAGCAGTACACTGGGAAAACACTGACTGAAGTAGCAAGGCTGCGCGGCAAGTCGCCGGAAGAAACAGCAATGGATCTGGTGATCCTGGATGGAAGCCGCGTGCAAGTCGTCTACTTTCTCATGTCTGAAGAGAATGTGAAACGTCAGACAAGCCTGTCCTGGGTGTCCTTCGGGTCTGACGCGGGATCAATGGCTCCCAATCTTCCATTCACGAAGTCCAGCACTCATCCTCGTGCCTACGGCAATTTTGCACGAGTGCTGGGCAAATACTCGCGCGACGAAAAAGCACTCACTCTCGCTGAAGCAGTCCGAAGACTGTCTGCTTTTCCAGCACAGAATCTCAAGCTCCGGAATCGCGGTCAGTTGAAGCCCGGCTATTTCGCCGATGTTGTAGTGTTTGATCCGGCCACAATCACGGACCACGCGACTTTCGAGAAACCCCATCAGTATTCCACCGGGATGAGGCATGTTTTTGTCAACGGGACCCAGGTGCTGAAGGACGGGGAACACACCGGAGCAACCCCTGGCCGCGTAGTCCGTGGTCCGGGGTGGAAAGGCTGGTCCCGGTAGGCCTTTCCACGCCATGCGCCGGCGCCCAGATTCAGCTCTGAGCTTTACCGTCGTTAACCCAATCGGACTCCAATGAACCGCATCATTCGTCTCGCCCTTTTGGGGGCCGCGCTCGTTCTCGCCGCCCCCAATCTCTCCGCCCAGGCAAAAACATCCCGCGACATTCTTCCCTTCAAGGCGACGGAAACCACGCTGCCCAACGGCCTGAAGATCATTGTCGTGCCGACGGGGTTCCCGAACATTGTGTCGCTGCAGATTCCTGTGCAAACCGGATCGCGAAACGAAGTCGAGGAAGGGAAGTCCGGATTCGCTCACTTCTTTGAACACATCATGTTCAAGGGAAGCAAGGAGATGAACAAGGAAAGGGCGAACAAGATCCTCACAGAAGCAGGCGCCCGCGAGAATGCCTTCACGACGGATGATTTCACCAACTACTACATAACGTTCGCAAAAGAGGACCTTGAGACAATGCTCCGGCTCCAGGCCGAACGCTTCCAGCACCTGGAATACTCAGAGGCCGAGTTCAAGACCGAAGCCCGCGCAGTACTCGGCGAATACAACAAGAACGCGTCAAACCCCACGCAGAAACTGTTCGAGACGATAAGGGACAACGCGTTCTCGACACACACCTACAAACACACAACGATGGGCTTTATCCGCGACATCGAGGACATGCCCAACGAGTACGCCTATTCAAAGACATTCTTCGACCGTTGGTACCGGCCCGAGCGTGTAACGATCATTGTCACGGGCGACGTTGACGCGAACAAGGTCATCCCGCTGGTGCAGAAGTACTGGGGCAACTGGCAGCACGGAACCTATTCGGTGAACATACCGGCCGAGCCCGCACCGACGGGACCGAAATACTCGCATGTGAACTGGCCGAGCCCGACGTCTCCGTACGTGACGGTCGCATTCCACAATGCGGCATTTTCGGAAACGAACAACGAGAACTCGGCGCTCGACATGGTAGCGACGCTGTATTTCGGTCCGACATCCGAGCTATTCAAGCGCCTCGTACAGCGGGAACAAAAGGTCGATTTCATCAGTGCTGGAAACACCAGCAATGCCGATCCGGAGCTGTTTACAGTGTTTGCCCGCGTCAAGAAAGCAGAGGACGCCACCTACGTTCGTGACGCAATTCTCAAGACAATTGCCGAGGCACGCACCAACTTGGTCTCCGCCCAGCGCCTCGCGGAAGCCAAATCCAATGTGCGATATGGGTTCGTCCGCTCATTGGATAACACAGATCGCATCGCATCCACACTCGCTCGATTCGTTCGCTACAGCCGTTCGTACAACACGATCAATCGCGCATACGATTTGTATGACAAGCTGACGCCGGCCGATCTCAGGACGGCGGCGGCAAAGTATTTCGTGGATGCAGGAATGCTCGTCACAACACTATCTAACAAGCCGTTGCCTGCAGACGTTGGCACGCTGCCGGCGATCGCATCGTTCGAGCAGGCGCAGCCGACCACGGGATACATGGTTCCCGGTCCAATCATCAAGCCGATGGTCGCCCCGCTGCAGCTACGCATTGCTTCGGCTGCTGAGCGCGATGCGATCCCGCTCGTAATTCAACGGAGTCCGCTCCCACAGATCCGGTTCAAGCTGTTGTTCAACGCCGGCTCCGCTGCGGACCCGGCAGGGAAGGAAGGACTCGCTGCACTTTCAGCAGCAATGATCGCCAACTCGGGTTCGCAGGCACTCACACTGGAGCAGATCAACGCGCTGCTATATCCGATCGCTGGAAGCTTTGGATCCCAGGTAGACAAGGAGATGACGACTTTCACCGGGTCGATTCACAAGGATAACTGGCGGAATTTCGTTGATATCGTGATTCCGCAGCTGCTCAACCCGGGTTTTCGCGATGCTGATTTCAAGCGCAACAAGGACGCTCTTCTAAATGCGTTGCGACAGGACCTGCGTTTCAACAACGAAGAGGAGCTCGGGAAGGAACGTCTTCAGGCCAATATCTTTGCTGGAACTCCGTACGCCCATTCCGTTCTTGGGACGGTCGCCGGCATTGAGTCCATTACGCTCGACGACGTTCGCAATTTCATGCGCCGCAACTATTCGCGCGGTAACGTTATGCTGGGTGTGAACGGTGACGTTCCGCAGCCGATGCTGAATCTCCTGGAATCAGCTGTTGCCACGCTGCCCTCGGGTGCTACAGCAATCTTCGGAAGGCCGCAGCCGCTCGCCGGTGTTCGTCCGCAGGGAATGGATGTGGAAATCATCGAGAAGGACACACGCTCAACGGCGATTTCGTTTGGACTGCCGATCAACGTGACGCGGTCGCATCCCGACTTTGCGGCGCTGTCACTGGCCCGCGCTTGGCTTGGCGAGCACCGCATGTCCACGGGTCGTCTATACGATCGGATTCGTGAGATTCGTGGAATCAACTACGGAGACTACGCCTACATCGAGGCGTTTCCGCGCGGAATGTTCCAGTTCTTCCCAGATCCGAACATCGCCCGCCGCGGACAAATATTCGAAGTTTGGATTCGGCCTGTAGTGCCCGAGAATGCACAAATGGCGCTGCGGATTGCCGTGGACCAACTCGACAAGACGCTAACCCAGGGAATGTCGGAAAGTGAATTCCAGGCGGGTCGCCAGTACCTGATGAAGAACGTCTACGTAATGACCGCGACTCAGGATCAACAGCTTGGCTATGCGATGGACTCCAAGTGGTATGGCATCCCGGAGTTCACGGCGTACATGCGCGGTGCGCTCCAAAAGCTGACTCGCGATGATGTCAATGCGGCGCTCAAGCGTCACCTGTCCGCTAGCGACCTTTCGGTCGTCATCATCACCAAGGACGCCAAAGGACTGCGTGATGCGCTGGTTGCCGATTCATTCTCGCCCATCAAGTACGATGGCGAAAAATCAGCGGCCATCCTCGCCGAGGATCAGGTCGTCGGCGCAAGAAAGCTGAACATTTCTCCTGTCAGGGTTCGAATCACTCCAATTGATGACGTTTTCGCGAGATAGAAAAACCATTTACGGTTCTTACTGAGGTTTAAATGCGTCAGCTTCGGCTTCTTCTCGCTGGCACCGCTGTCCTCGCTTGGGCGGGTTCACTCCCCGCGCAGCGAGCATCGTCGGCCAGCCTGCCACGAATCGCTTATTCAGAGTTCACTCTTCCGAACGGCCTTCATGTAATCCTGCACGAAGATCATTCGACCCCAATAGCCGCGGTCAATGTCTGGTACCACGTTGGGTCCAAGAACGAAGTGCCAGGCAAGACCGGGTACGCTCACCTTTTTGAGCACATGATGTTTCAGGGCTCGAAAAATTACGACGATGATTTCTTTAAGGCGGTGCAGGAAATTGGCGCCACGCTGAACGGATCGACGTCTAACGACCGAACGAACTATTACGAGACGGTCCCAAGCAACTATCTCGAGCGCGCACTCTTCCTGGAAGCTGACCGTATGGGCGGGCTGCTCGACGCGCTCTCCGAGGACAAACTCGTCAACCAGCGCGACGTGGTTAAGAACGAAAAGCGCCAGAATTATGACAACCAGCCATACGGCCTCGCGCGCGCGCGGATCGCCGAGATCCTGTATCCAAGGGATCACCCGTATCACTGGTTGACTATCGGTGACTTGAATGACCTCACGGCGGCTTCGCGCGCAGATATCTCCGCCTTTTTCAGACACTACTATACGCCGAACAACGCATCGCTTGTAATTGCCGGCGATATCAATCCCCGAGAAGCACGGCGGCTTGCGACCAGATACTTCGGGAAGATCCCACGCGGTCCTGATGTTCCAAAGATGAACGTCACGCAGCCTTCCCTCGATAAGGAAGTGCGCGCATCCATGGAAGATCGTGTTTCACTTCCACGCCGGTATTTTGTCTGGCACTCAGTCCCCGAGTTTTCTGCGGACGAGCCTGCCCTGGATTATCTCGCGGCAATTCTGGGCGGCGGCAGGACGTCACGCCTCTACAAGGAGCTCGTCTACGACCGCCAGGCTGCGCAGGACGTCAATGCAGGAAACCAGACCAGTGAGCTTGCTGGAGTTTTCCAGGTTACGGTAACGCCCCGACGCGGACAGTCAGTCGATTCACTGCAGCTGACGATAGATCGCGAGATTGCGAAGCTGGCGGACACTCCGCCTACGCAGGAGGAGCTGGATCGCATCTACAATGGAATTGAAGCACGGCAGATATTCAGCATTCAGGCGGTCGGCGGATTCGGTAGCAAGAGTGACCGCCTCAACAATTATGCGGTCATGCGCGGAACGCCAAACTGGTTTGCACAGGACCTGGCCAGGTACCGCACGGTCAAGCCCGCCGATGTTCAGCGTGTAGCAAAGAAATATCTCGGCGACAAGCGCCTGATTTTTGATGTCACGCCCGCTGCTCGCAGCGGAAGCGCTACTGCGATTGCATCTTCTGATACGTCAACAATTGATCCAAACGCAGGCAGGAAGCCCGATCCGAAACGTGAGGCTGTGGTGCGCGCCCAGCACGCAGCATTGCCGCCGGGAGGGCCGGCTCCCCGCCTGACACTGCCCAGCATTCAGCGCAGGAAGCTTTCCAACGGGCTGGAAGTACTTCTAGTAGAGCATCACGAGCTTCCGATCGTCACAATGAATCTTGCGCTGAATTCGGGATCGGCTTCAGATCCGGCAGATCGCGCCGGTCTTGCCGCTATTACTGCAACTCTGCTGGATCGTGGAACCGCAAAGCGGTCGGCGCTCGACCTGGCAAGCGATCTCCAGTCAATCGGGGCAACCCTGAATGCAAATGCGGGCTGGGATGGCACCAACGTCTCGATGGTCACACTCAAGCGCCATCTCGACAAGGCCCTCGACATTTATTCCGATGTGATTCTCCATCCAGCTTTTGCGGACGCCGAGGTCGCGCGCCTCAAGAATCAGCGCCTGGGACAGCTCGCACAGAGCCGCGATAACGCGACCCAGATTGCGGGCGTTGTATACCCGAGCATCCTCTACGGGGCGTCCCATCCCTATGGGCACCCTGCCACGGGAAATGAAGCATCCACCCGCGCGCTTTCTGCGGCTGACGTAAAAGCCTTCTACTCCACGTATTTCGTTCCCAACAATGCGACGATAATCGTCGTCGGCGATGTGAAGCCTGACGAAGTAACCGCAAAGCTGGAGAGTGCTTTCGCCGGCTGGAAAACCGGTAGCGTGCCAGAGAGCCGGATGGCCAGTGCACCGGTCCGCGATCACGCGCAGATATATCTCGTGGATCGGCCCGGCGCAGCCCAGTCATATCTCAGCATAGGCAGTGTGGGCGTGGCCCGCTCGACCCCCGATTACTACGCGCTCCAGGTTCTCAATACAATTCTTGGAGGGCAGTTTGTTTCGCGCGTGAATCTGAACCTCCGTGAAGACAAGGGGTACACTTATGGCGCACGCACGAGCTTCGATTTCCGCCGCGCGGCCGGGCCGTTCGCAGCTACAGCAGGTGTGCAGACGGCAGTTACAAAGCAGTCGGTAGTTGAGTTCCTCAAGGAGCTACGCGGTATTCGCGGAGACATTCCGCTTACCGATGCTGAGCTCAACGCCGCCAAGCAGGCCCTGATTCTTGCATATCCACGAGGGTTCGAGACGCCCGCCCAGATTGCAGGGCGGTTGTCCGAGGTGGTGCAGTATGGGTTGCCCGACAAGTATTTCGACAATTACATCGGCAACATCAGCAAGGTCACCGCTGCCGATGTAAACCGTGTGGCAAGAGCGGCAATCGATCCGTCCAAGGTTGCAATCCTGGTGGTCGGCGATCGCAAGGCGATCGAGCCTGGCTTGCGTTCGCTGGAAGGAATTGGTGCGACGATTACGATTCTCGATGCAGAAGGAAACCCGGTTCTGCCGGGCTCAAATCAGTAGGCAGCAAACATTCTCAACAAGGAAATCTGAACAAATGCGGAGATTAGGTGCACTTCTCACGATTGGGACTGCGTTCGCCTGCACGCCAGCTGTACAGGTGACGACCGGACCTACGCCGGCAGTATCGGCAAACATCAAGTCGAATCCGTTTTACTCCCCAAGCACACTTCCTTACCAGGCTCCCGATTTCGATAGAATCAAGGAGAGCGATTATCGGCCTGGTTTTGCCGAAGGCATGCGCCAGCAGCTCGCTGAAATTGCCGTCATTGCTGACCAGAGCGCGCCTCCGACCTTCGACAACACGATCGTGGCGATGGAACGGAGTGGCGCAATGCTCACCCGTGTCAGTTATGCGTTCGACGGTGTCAATCAGGCCAACACAACTGATACCCTGAAGAAGATCGACGAGGAATACGCGCCGAAACGCGCCGCTCACGGCGATGCGATTTTTCTTAATGACAAACTTTACCAGCGTGTACGAGCAGTCTATGAGGCTCGCAACTCGTCCGGACTGAATGATGTCCAGAAGTATCTTGCGCAGCGCTATTACAAGGATTTTGTACGGGCCGGGGCGCAGCTTGCCGAAGCGGACAAGGTAAAGTTCCGCGCGCTGAACCAGGAAGAGTCGAAGCTTGTCACACGGTTCCATTCGAAGCTTTTGGAAGGTAGAAACGCTGCCGCGCTGGTGGTGGATAACCCGGCCGAGCTGGCGGGACTGAGCGAAGCGCAAATTGCGAAGGCGGCTGAGACTGCGAAACAGCGTGGGCTGGCTGGCAAATGGGTACTGACGATCCAGAACACAACGCAGCAGCCGCTCCAGACAGCGCTGACCAATCGTGCAACTCGTGAGAAGCTCTTTCAGCGCAGCATCCTTCGCGGCGAACGCAGCGACTCCAACGACACCCGCGCAATTGTGAGCCGTCTGGCTCAGCTTCGTGCAGAAAAGGCAAAGCTTCTCGGCTATGCGTCCTGGGCCGATTTCCGTCTGGAAGATGTAATGGCAGGAACACCCGCGAACGCGACCAAGCTGCTCTCAGATGTTGCTGCTGGAGCAACGGCGAAAGCCCGCTTGGACGCAGCAGAAATGCAGGCAATGATCGATAAGCAGGGCGGGGGATTCAAGCTCCAGCCCTGGGACTGGCAGTTCTACGAGGAGCAGGTTCGCAAGGCGAAATACGATCTGGATGAGGAGCAGCTGAAGCCGTACTTCGAGCTGAACAATGTTCTCCAGAACGGATTGTTCTATGCTGCGAACAGGATGTACGGACTCACGTTCAAGGAACGTCACGATATTCCGGTCTATCACCCGGACGTGCGAGTGTTCGATGTCTTCAACGAAGACGGCTCACCTCTCGCTCTCTTCTACACTGACTATTTCGCCCGGGACAGCAAGGCGGGTGGCGCGTGGATGAGCAACTTCGTAGATCAGTCGGGATTGACCGGGATGAAGCCGGTCGTCTACAACGTCGCAAACTTCGCAAAGCCCGCGCCGGGACAGCCGGCATTGATGACGCTCGACGATGTGGGCGGAATGTTCCACGAGTTCGGTCACGCCTTGCACGGAATGTTCTCGAACGTTGAGTACCCGCGAATTGCCGGAACCAACACGCCGCGCGACTACGTGGAATTCCCATCGCAGTTCAACGAGCACTGGGCAACGGAGGCGACCGTGCTGGCGAATTTCGCAAAGCACTATCAGACCGGCGCCCCGATGCCAAAGGTGTTGCTGGACAAGTACAAGGCAGCATCAAAATTCGGGATGGGGTTCGCCACCACCGAGCTGGCAGCTGCTGCACTTCTTGATCTCGGCTGGGCCAGTATTCCGGCGGGCCTTCCGCTCCAGGATGTAGATGCATTCGAGGCCGACGCGCTGAAGCGGTACAAGGTTTCCGTGGCCGAGATTCCGCCGCGCTACCGGACGACCTACTTCTCGCACATTTGGGATGGAGGGTACTCGGCCGGATACTACTCCTACATGTGGAGCGAAGTCATTGATGACGACGCATATGCATGGTTCCTGGAAAATGGCGGCATGACGCGGGCAAACGGACAGCGTTTCCGCGACATGATTCTTTCGAAGGGGTCGAGCATGGATGTGGCGCAGCTGTACCGGAATTTCAGGGGTCGGGATGCCCGCGTCGACCAGTTGCTCATTGAGCGTGGACTTTCTGATCCGGTGAAGAAGTAGTCAAAAGCAAACTCAATGCAGTAGGAGTTAACGAGTTGTAAGGAGTCAATGAACGGCAAAATCTGGGGGAACTACTCTTGGTACCGAGAGCAGTTCCCCCAATTTTTTGCGGTTGTTTCTTGCAGTTCATTGACTCTTTCGCGCTCCTTAACTCCTATTGCAGTGAGGTTCGCGGTTAACCCCGTATAGCACCACTACAAACCCGAGAGTTAAGTCCTTATATTTCAAGGCTATCCAGCACCACACCTTGGAGTAGAGAAATGAAACCCGAAATCCATCCCACATACGCGACAGCCACAGTGCGTT
>JBKJPM010000104.1:0-3193 GCA_046595175.1 Gemmatimonadaceae bacterium | reverse complement strand
GTCACGACGATTTTTGTCTCTGTGGAGTTGGGTAAAACTCCTCTCGCCGCCTCTCGCGCCATCTTTCGGCGATGGACCTTGTCCGCCACCCAGGCGTACCGCTCCATCAGCGACTCCACGAGGGAGACATACGTCTGCTGCGCCTGCGTCACCTGGGAGCGCCAGGCCTCTTCCAGCGACTCGTCACCAATGATTGCCGGGGGAACGACGAAGCTAGCCTTTCCTTCATCCACATATCGCTGACTGAGCTGGCTGTAGGCAAAGCCGGCGCGGTGTCTCACCAACTCGTGGGTCAGTGAGCGGCTCACTCCTTCGAGAAGGATGGAGTAGTTCGCGTGCTCGAGAACGCTGCCGTGCCCTTGTTTCTTGATGTTCTCGAGATAGTCGCGGGTGTTACGCGAGGCCGGATTCTTCTGGCTCATGTAACAAAGCCGCCCTGCAAACTCTGCGAGCCGCTCTCCATCGGTGCTCTCCCCGAGCCAGGTGACAGGAAGGTGTGTCGGCTCCGTGAAAACCGGGCGGGAAAGAATTGAGAGCTTCGGCTCTGTGTAGAAATCCATCGTCTCTTGGAGTGGAACGGGAGGGAATTCGCTCGCGCGAAAGTTATTGAGCCTGGCCTATGAGCGACAGTCGGAATTGGTCGTACCCACGCTCGGCACTTACACGGTCAAGTGCCGCCCGCGCTTTTTCCGGAAGCGGCAGAAGCGACGGGTCGTACTTGATCGGGTCCATGGCACGCCCGGAAGGAGCGAACTTCACTCCAGGGTTCAGCACGCAATCCGGGTCGAAACATTGTTTCAGCTCTCGAAAAAGCCGCATGGCCTCTTCACTCCAGACATTGGAGAGGAACGGGGCTCGAAGCCGCCCATCCCCGTGCTCCCCGGACAAAGTTCCGCCCAGCCCGGCGACAAGGGAGACAACCTCGCGCAGGAGATTTTCAGTCTTCGTCTTCCAATCGGGCTGCGTCATGTCGATCAGAGGGTTCGCATGCACATTGGCATCGCCAGCATGTCCAAAAATCACGCCCCGGATATCCTGGCGAGCGAAAGCCGCGCGGAGACCTTTGACATACGCAGCAAGATTCTTTGAGGGCACTGCACCGTCCTCGACGATCTGCATGGACTTGAGACGCGCGTCGAGCTTGGCAAGAATGGGGCTGGCGGCGTGACGCAATTCCCAAATTTCACGCTGGTCGATCGGAGAAATTCCCACTTTTACGCTGCGTGCGCCGGCTGACGTAAAGGCTTTTGCGAGAAGGTCCGCGCTCGCCTTGGCCTTCGCTTCGCTGTCTGCTTCAACTTCAGAGAGCAGTACCGCCTCGGGGGATGCGCCTTCGTCGTACGTGCCCGCGAACTCGAGAAATGTTCGATCGAGCAGCTCGCACGCACTGGCTCCCAATGCCGTCGCCTTCTGTGATGCCGAGACCGCGGTATCAACTGAATCGAACTCAGCGAGCACACTGCTCACCGCATTCGGCGCGGGCACGAGCTTCACTTCAAGACCGACAAAAACTGCGAGGGTCCCTTCACTGCCCACAAGCAGGTCGACGAGGTCCCCGGTTTCGGCGTACGCGCCGAGCCCGTAGCCAGAGGAATCCTTTCGCACGCCCCTGTGCACGAACGCATCTCGCGTGCGCATGGTGGGCATCTGTGGATGAATGTTATGCAGGAATCGCCCAACGAGGGGCAGGTTCGGAGGGACCTCGGTTCCGCGGCGTATCATACCCCGGGATCCGTCAGCGAAAACACAGTCGATGGACTCGATCCACGCGCGAGTGGAGCCGAATCGCAGCGTGTGTGCGCCAGCTGCGTTCGTTGCAGCCATCCCGCCTATCGAGCAAAACTTTGCGCTGGAAGGATCAACGGGAAATCGCAGCCCGGCTTTGGCAGCTTTGTCATTGATCTGGCCGCAAATCGCCCCTGGCCCGACGCGAATCGTGCGTCTCTGCAGGTCAACCTCGCCAATCGCGTCGAGCCGGCTGAGATCGAGGATCACACCCTCGCCGACGGCTCCTCCGGCCATGCTCGATCCAGAACCACGGGGAGTTATCCCAATTTTCTCCGCTGACGCCCATCGCACGAGCGTTTGCACATCGTGTACATCCGCAGGAACCGCAACAGCGCGCGGGAGGAGCTGCGTAATGCCGGCTGCTTCGGAATAGACAGCTCGCGCAGTCTCGTCTCTTGTAAAGATCCCGCGAAAGCCGGCGGGCCTGTTCAAAGGCCCAGGCTGTTTACTCGTGGGGGATTCTGCGAGTAGTCGTAAAAACCTTTTCCACTTTTTTTGCCATACATCCCCGCCAGCACCATGCGCTTCAGGAGAGGCGGCGGCGCGTATCGTTTCTCGCGGTATTCATCGAACATTATCTCGGCGATCTTGTAGACCGTGTCCAATCCGACAAAATCCAGCAGGACGAACGGACCCATCGGATGCCCGGCGCCAAGCTGCATGCCCTTGTCGATGTCTTCGATGCTGGCAACATTGGCCTGTAGCGCGTTGATCGCGTCCAGCATATAAGGAACGAGCAGGAGGTTAACGACGAAGCCGGAGCTGTCCTTAGCGCTGATAGGTTCTTTCCCGACAGACTTTGCGAATTCAAAAACGCGAGCAAAGGTTTCCTCGCTTGTTGTGACGGTCCGTACAACCTCGACCAGCTTCATCAGCGGAACAGGATTGAAAAAGTGCAGCCCCAGCATCTTGTCGGGTCGTTTTGTGGCGGCTGCCATTGCCGCGATTGTAAGACTCGAAGTGTTCGAAGCGAAAATGGTGTGTGCGGGACAAACGGCATCCAGCTCTTTCCAAAGCGCATTCTTGAGATCGAGATCCTCAACTACTGCCTCGATCACGATGTCGCAGTCGCGAAGGGCCGACACGTCGGTTACAAATGAAAGCTGCTTGAGCGTGCTCTCACGCTGTTCGGCGGTGACTTTCCCTTTCTCGATTCCTTTCGCGAGCGTCTTGTCGATGGTTCCGCGCGCCTTTTCGGAGAGCGCATCGGAAACTTCGCGAACGACGGTCGTATATCCAGCGCCTGCGCAAACCTGTGCGATCCCGCTGCCCATCAATCCACCGCCAAGTACACCGACTTTCTGAATTTTCACTTGAGTCTCTTAGGCCCTGCATGCTCGAGCCGGTCAAGCGCCTGCTCCAGTGCGAGCAGAACACGCGAAAAAACATTTCGATGGCGGCGCGC
>JBKJPM010000171.1:0-4106 GCA_046595175.1 Gemmatimonadaceae bacterium | reverse complement strand
GCTCAGCAACGAGAAACGGCCCCCAACAGGGAGCCGTTTGTCGAGCTACTTCTATAGAGGTAACGGCCTATTCGCCGAGCCGAATATTCACGACCCTGGATTGCCAGCCACTTGGTCCCTGAGAGGCGACATTTAGGCTCACGTAACCACCGACCTTTACACCATTTAGCACGGCCGCCAGGTCCGCTGGCGTCCTGATGGCGCGACGCTCGGGCGTGATCGATTCGAAGATCACGTCCTCATTGAAGAGCTTCCGATAAGCTGTTCCGAAAGTCGCAACACTAGTGATCCGAACCCCGCCACGGTAACGGGCGTCCATCTTACTCTGCTGAGCCACTGCAGGGCTAACAGGCGAAACTGAAATCCCCAGCTTCGCATTGGCTACGGTTGCCGCCGCCGGGTTGGCCCGATCATCCGTGCTGTTCTCCGCGAGTTGGGTAGACCGCGTTTCCGACGGCGCTTCCATCAACGTCACATTAAAGGTCTTCTGCTGACCTCTTCGCATCACAACCACGTCGATTTTGTCGCCGGGCTCATGGTTGCGAACCGTTCGCTGCAGCGTACTGACTCGATCCACTTTCTGCCCGTCGGCAGAAATGATCACGTCGCCCGCTTCGATTCCCGCCTTTTCCGCCGGTGTCCCCGCGCTGGGAAATCCCTGAACGAGCACGCCGCTGATCGTCTTCAGTCCTGCAACCGCAGCATCTTCTTCTGTCGCGTCGCCAATTACGATTCCGATCGCGGGAACCCGCGCTCGGCCATGCTTGATGATTTCATCCATTACACGCTTGGCCAGCGTCACTGGAATCGCGAATCCAAATCCTTCGTTGCGTCCAGTCTGGCTGGCAATCGCGCTATTCATCCCGATGACTTCGCCGCGCTGGTTTACAAGCGGTCCACCGGAATTTCCCGGGTTGATCGCCGCATCAGTCTGAATCAGGTCACTGATCGAATACCTGCTCTGATTCAATCCATTGAGGCTCCGTCCCTTGGCGCTGATGATTCCGGCCGTAACCGTGAAATCCAGTCCAAGCGGATTGCCTATGGCGAGAACCCATTCGCCGACTCTCGAAGAGCGGTCGTCGCCGAGGGGAATCACCGGAAGATCGCGTCCCTCAATCTTGAGGACGGCAACGTCGGTCGTCGGATCGTTTCCGACAATTTTTGCGCGGAAGGATCTCTGGTCAATCAGGTGAACTGTGACTCTGTCCACAGGAGTCACCCGGTCTTCCTTCGTGACAACGTGGTTGTTGGTGAGGATGTATCCATCTTTGGAAACGATGAATCCCGAGCCCTGTCCTCCGCTCACCGGCGGGACGGGACCCTGGCCGCCAAACTGATCCAGATAGTCGCGCAGCTCAGGAGGAATATTTCCCGGGAGCATGCGTGTCCGGCCGCGGCTGGTTTGATCATTCTTGTATTCAACTTCAATCGAAACAACCGCGGGTGTTACGTGGTCGGCGATCGCCACGAACGCACTGCTCGCCTCGGCAAGCGGCTGAACTTCCGCTGCGCTCGGCTTGCCCTGCGCAAACCCGTAGTGTGTCCAGTCGAAGCCGGATGATATTATCAGCCCGCCAAGGAATGCAGCGATAACAGCGACTGACCAGCGGGCGCGAGACGATAGTGATGACATGTTGGCTCAGTTTTTCGAGTTGGTTTCTTAGCTATGTGACACATCGAGGAGGGGTCGCGGTTTCACCCCTCACACCATTTTCTCTCATGAATAAAGTACGCCCGGCCGGCGGAATGTGTTCCAGTCCGCCTGCCGGGCTTAAGACTACTTCTTGTTTTCGTCTACGATTTCATAATCTGCTTCGACTACATCCTCGGCCCCGGGCGGTGTATCAGCCGTTGCTCCGGGTGCAGCGCCCGCCTCGGCTCCGCCTTCCGGCTGAGCGCCCGCGCTCTGCTGCTGCTGGTAGAACGCCTGCCCAGCTTCGCTAAACACCTTGGTCAGCTCTTCCTGGGCCGCGGTGATTTCATTCATGTCATCCCCACGCAGCGCCTTTCTTGACCGCTCGATTGCGGCGTCAACCCGACCCTTCACTTCAGGACTGACCTTATCGCCCCATTCCTTCACGTTCTTTTCAACTTCGTAGGACATGGAGTCGAGACGGTTTCGTGCATCGATGGCTTCGCGCTGCTTCTTGTCTTCGACAGCGTTCTTCTCCGCATCCTTGACCATGCGATCGATCTCTGCGTCCGACAAACCGCTAGACGCTTCGATGCGGATCTTCTGCTCCTTGCCCGTCGCCTTGTCTTTTGCCGTGACGTGCAGGATTCCGTTCGCGTCAATGTCGAAGGTCACTTCGACCTGCGGCATTCCGCGCGGTGCGGGCGGAATTCCGGTGAGCTGGAATTTTCCGATGGTCTTATTGTAAGTGGCGAGCTCGCGTTCTCCCTGGAGAACGTGAATCTCGACGGTGGTCTGGTTGTCGTCAGCCGTTGAAAAGGTTTCGCTCTTCTTGGTCGGGATCGTAGTGTTGCGCGGAATCAGTACCGTCGTAACTCCACCCAGCGTCTCGATTCCGAGCGAAAGCGGAGTGACGTCGAGAAGCAGGACATCCTTCTGCTCACCCGTGAGGACTGCGCCCTGGATTGCCGCTCCAATCGCAACGACTTCATCCGGGTTTACGCCGCGGTTCGGCTCTTTTCCAAAGAACTTCTTAACGATTTCCTGGATCTTCGGCATACGGGTTGACCCACCGACGAGAATGACTTCGTCGATTTCTTCGGGCTTGAGCCCCGCGTCCTTCAGTGCCTGCTCCATTGGCGGAAGCGTGCGCTGAACGAGATCGTCCACCAGCTGCTCGAACTTGGCGCGGGTGAGCGAGTAGTTCAGGTGCTTCGGTCCGCTCTGGTCGGCAGTGATGAAGGGAAGGTTGATGTCGGTTGACTGAGTCGTTGACAGTTCCATCTTCGCTTTTTCAGCTGCTTCCTTGAGACGCTGCAGGGCCATCGGATCCTTGGAAAGGTCGATTGCCTGGTCGCGCTTGAATTCCGTAACAAGCCAGTCGATCACGCGCTGGTCAAAATCGTCTCCACCGAGGTGAGTATCGCCGTTTGTGGATTTCACTTCGAACTGGCGTGAGCCCTCGACGTCGTACAGCTCGAGAACCGAGATGTCGTATGTACCGCCGCCCAGATCAAACACTGCGATCTTCTCGTCTTTCTTTTTATCGAGGCCATAGGCGAGTGCGGCGGCAGTGGGCTCGTTGATGATGCGCAGCACATCGAGGCCGGCAACCTTGCCGGCGTCCTTCGTGGCCTGGCGCTGGGAATCATTGAAATACGCGGGAACTGTTATGACAGCCTTCTCGACTTTGTAGCCGAGGTAGTCTTCGGCGGTCTGCTTCATCTTTTGCAGAATCATCGCGGAGACTTCGGGTGCGCTGTACCGTTTACCCTGAACTTCGACGGTCGCGACGTCATTTGCGCCCGACACGACTTTATACGGAACGCGCGCAGTCTCATCCTTCACTTCGGACATCTTTCTGCCCATGAAGCGCTTGATCGAGAACACGGTGTTCGTGGGATTGGTAACCGCCTGTCGCTTGGCAATCTGCCCAACGAGACGCTCACCATCTTTTGTGAATCCGACGACGGACGGCGTTGTCCGCCCGCCTTCTGCATTGGGGATGACGACCGGGTCGCCACCTTCCATGACGGCGACGACGGAATTCGTCGTTCCGAGGTCAATACCAATCACTTTATCTGCCATCTTCACCTCAACTTGAGTATTCTTGGACCTTCTTCGGCCAGTGTTAAGGCAATCGCGGGGCCGGAATTAACTGCCAGTTTGGCTGTGAATTGACGACAGAATGATACCTCTAAGTGATGAGCTGCCAACAATTAGGACGCCTTGGGTCAACTATCTGCTTCTGGCAGTCATTTTGGCGGTGTGGGTATTCGTGCAGGGGGCAGGCCTGCCGCAAAACGAGCTCAGGCTAGCGGCCAGCATTTGTAACTGGGGACTGGTTCCGGGAGAGCTAACCCGCTTGTCTGCGGTAGGCACGGCCGTCCCGCTGGGGGATGGTATCGCGTGCATCGTGGACCGCGAGCCGATCAATATCCTTACGCCATTCACCATGATGTTCCTGCAT
>JBKJPM010000015.1:0-3478 GCA_046595175.1 Gemmatimonadaceae bacterium | reverse complement strand
GCCCAGTTCAGTGAGCGTCAGCTTGCGATGCCAGAAGTCGCCTGCCGATTCGGTTAAACCGGGAGCAACAACTGGTTGCCCGTCGGCGAAAAGCACTAACGAATGGTTCACTGCGCTCAAATCCTGAAGGTAGGTTGCGAAAGAAGCATCGCCGAGAAAGATGCGCTCTTCCTGTTCCGCAATGGAAGTGAAAAGTGCAGCCGGAGTGGCCGGTCCCTTGTGCAGCAGATGCAGGGCACTGGTCTGGATTCCGGTGAGCCCACTGACAGTGTGCGGGAATTCCGCAATGAGGCGTCGCATCGCGGCAGCCATGTACGGGAGGATGGGATAATTCCGCGTCGCAAGCTTCACAAGCCTGGTGGGCTGCGTCTCCCTGAAAGCGTCCCAAATTTCGCGCGCCACCTCGAAATGCTCGATTGTCAGCCTTTTCCTCGAGCCATGCGCCGCAATCAGCCCTGCTGCGTCCATGGGACCGAGGTACCCGTCAACTTCGACGAGCTCGCTCTCCTCAAAGGGAGCGTGAGCCGTGAACAGCTCGGCAAGAATCTGCGCAAGCTGAAGCTGGTCATACAAGTCGCTTTCGAACCAGAGCGAAATCCTGCCATGCTCGGCGGCGAGCCCGAACCTGGCGTCACGAGTCGTGAACTGTGTGCGGATCTCGTCGAGGCGGCCCCGATTATTTGCTGCGAGAAACTCGGCGCGCACTCTGCTCAACTCGTTCAGCTTGAGTGCCGCGGGAACCGGCCCATCGTGTAATACGTCGCGCCATGGGAGTACGTCGGTTGCGATGCCGGCGAATGTGATCGCCTTCGCCGCCTGGTCGCCGTTGGTAATGTGCAGGCGGCCTTTCACGCGTCTATTGCGCCGGAGCTCTGTATGACCTGCGGTCGTAGTCGAACTTGAGGTCTGGCTCCGCGTTCAGAGCAATGAAGAAATTGAATGCGAAGTTTCCGTTAGGGGCTTTCGTGAAGGCGAAGATTGCGCGCCAGTCGTGCAGCTTTCTCTGCAATGTAACGGAGTGGCTCGCGAACTGTCCCGCCTGGAAATCATAGATCGTATTCCATGACCCCGACCAGAGCGGTGTGACATTGAAGTTCATCTGAGATCCGAGCGTTTCGCGCGCGGGTACGCGAATAAAGGGACCACCCTGGGTCAAGCGTGTTATCTGTTCCGTTCCCCTCGGATTCGTCTGCTGAACAAGCAGGCATTGGGCGTACTCGGAAGGATTCACCCGATATGGTGCACAGAAAATGGAAGGGTCCTGCGCAAGCACAATTCCATTTCCGGAGGGCGCGCGCTGACGTGTGGAGCTGAACGTGAACGCGGCCTGCCATCCCCGCGTTTCCGGAACCGAGAACTGCCTGTTGCGCGTGTAGGAACCTGCAACAGGAGTCGATGCAATACGCTGGGCAAGCGCGTCATCATCTGATGGAGTGAGTTTTTCGATCTGCGGAGTGCCCTGGGGCACCGCTCGTCCAAATATCCGGTTTATTGCGGCAAAGATTCCCGACTGGGCGTTAATGGAAAATGATGCGTCAACAGATGTCCTGAATGGCTTGAAGCGCGCTGTGTCGCTCAGGGGACTTCCCTGAAAGAGCGAATATTGAACACCAACGCGCATTCCCGGAAATAGGTCGGAGGCGAGGTCGTATCCGAAGTTGTCCGACGTGAAACCGGACTTTCCGGTTCGCTGCGCGCGAACGAAATCGTATGTCAGCGGAGTGAAGTTCATGGAAAGCAGCTTCACTTTTCCGCCATCCGCCGCCGATGCGGTGTCAGGCTTCTTCAGGCTTCCCTCGATGTTGTGCGAGAGACTTAGCGTGATGGCGCCCTGCGGAAGTGTTCCCAGATAGCCGACAGAAGAACGATTAAGCGCGCGGAGAAACTGATCGCTTATATGCGCTTCAGGCGAATAGGAAAAACTCAGCCCTGGACTTACAGAATGCCGGAAACGGGAGACAGGTCCGATGCCGCGGAACAAGCCATAGAATGTTGGCGCTACACTCAACGCGTAGTTCATGCGCTTTGACTGGTGCACGTACGACCCCCCGGTCTGCTCCGTGCGCACCCAAAACCCAGCCGGATCCACATTCTGGATTCCAACGCTGGGGGTCAGGTTCCATGTTCCAGTCAGGAAGCCAGGGAGCGAAAGACTGGGCTGCCAGTCAACCTCGGTGCTAAAAGTCCTTCCGAAAATGCGGCTCACCTTCTTGGTGGGATCATTCGGGTCAATCACCGCGATCGTGACAGGCGACGTATTCTCGCGGTCGCTCGCCCGAATCGAATTCTGGAATGTGAAATCCCCGATCTTGAAGGGTGTCTCGAATCCGATATTCGTCGCGCGCGCGTTAGCCTGAACCTTGCTGCTGTCGCGAACGCCATTGTGTGTGAAATAGCGGTACGCAAACTCGCCAACCTGGTCGATCTTAAGCTGCTCGAGATTGGAAACGGTCAGCGACGGAGTCCAGGAAAGCCAGGGCGTCAGCGCAAATGTCGGAACGGACACGCTAAAGTTTGGAAAGTCCTGGCGAACCTCCTCTCGCCCGGGATATTGTGTGCGGGATCCGCCGAACGCTACCGATGCATTGCCGATTTTCTTTTGAAGTGCCGCCTGCGACGCAATCGTGGCGAGCACCTGGCGGGGGTCGAAAGTAGTGCGACGCTGAATTGTGGTGCTTGTTACGTAGTTGATGTTCGTCGTTAAATGCGTGGACTGAGAAAAATCCTGCTGGTGTCCCCACGAATACGACGTGTTGGATGTTCCGTCCCTCTGTGCAAGGCGTGATACAGCAAGCCGTCCGGTGAGGAAACGGTCGAGCCAGCGGTAGCGCCATTCGCCGTTGATCTTCACCCACCCCGGATCGCCCGGCACGGGACGCGCTCCGCTCCGCCAGTCAAGTGAAACCTGAGCGTCCATGTAATCATTGAGCGCGAAGTAGTAGCCGATGTTGTCGACGTGGCGGCGATATGTCGGACTGTTTCGGAACAGCTCACTCACACCAAACCGCGGAGTAAGCATGCCGCTCCGCCGCCCGCTGCGCATATCCTGGAAGATGAAGGGCAGCCACAAGACAGGGACTTCACCGATATACAAAACCGCCGGACGCGCAACCATGATGTTCTTGGTCACCATCTTGATTTCCTTGGCGGCGAAATGATAGTCCGGGATTGAGTCGTCGCAGCTCGTGATTATTCCGTTGCTGGCGTAGAAGGCAGTCTGCTTATTCACGGAGGTATCGCGAACGAAGGCAGCCCTTCGGCCCTTAACGTACCAGGTTTCCCCGCTTTCTATTGCTGTGCTGATATTCGTAACCACGCCGCGCTGTTCGAGGACGTTGTACGTCATTTCGCCGCGCGCAACGACATCGGCATTCCCCTGCGTGGGGTCGCGCAAGGTGACCGTATCGCCGCGAGCCACTACAATGTGAGTCGAGTCGTTGTAGATGAGGGTGTCGCCAACCAGGAGTGCCGTTCCCCG
>JBKJPM010000220.1:0-5484 GCA_046595175.1 Gemmatimonadaceae bacterium | reverse complement strand
GATGGGCGGGTTCTTCGACACGTTTCCGGAAATCAAGATCGAAACGGTGATAACGAATTCGCCTGCGGCCGTGATGGCAGAGGCGCTGGACTTGGTCATCCACATCGGCAGGCTCGCCGACTCCAGCCTGGTCTCCCGCCGGCTCGGCTGGGCATTGCCGGTCACCTGCGCGTCCCCCGCCTACCTCGCAGGATGGGGGGAACCGCGCCACCCTGGCGAGCTCTTGAAGCATCGTGCGGTGATCTATGGACGCGACGACGAAGAGCGTAACACGCGGTGGACGTTTGTCAGGCGAGCGGAACGGACGGAAGTCTATGTTCCGGTGTCGATGGTCTCGCGCGATGGCATCGGTCTGATCGATGCGGCAATAGGGGGCTGCGGGATTGCACGTCCGTTCGACGTCGCTGCACGCAGCCATATCGACGCGGGACAACTCACCGCGGCGCTGCAGGATTGGACAGGCGAGCAGCAGCCGATATGCGCCGTTACCCCGTCGAACAGCAGCCGCGACACGGCACGGGTCCGGGCCTATCTCGAATTCATCCGGAGCGTTCTCGGATAGCCGTCATGATCAATTGCTTGCGGGCATGATTGTCAAACAGAGAGTCACTTGAATCAGGGAATCAGCAACAGACGATCCGCGCACTCGAAGCCGGCGCGTTCTGCATCGACGCGTTGCGCCTGGTCGAGAAGCCGGTGCTGCACGAGCCAGTCCGGTATTGAGAGAGACGTACGATTTTCGCCTAGGAGGCTGTCGAATTATCGAGCAAGCCCCTCAATAAAAAGCTGACAAGATTAGTATCGAGTGAATCGCGCTTGAAACCACGACGAAGGCCATACACACGGGCCGCGGGGAGTCTGCGCCTTTTAATTGCGACTGGCCAAGGCTTACTTCACTTCGATTTCGACGAGCTCGATCGGCGCGGCCCCCTCATTCTGGAGCGATCGCGGACCCGGCTCGGGGTACCACCGCGCATCCGCAGTCTTCAACTCCCGGCCACCACGCACCACGACGACCAGAGTGTTTTTGGCCGGCGCCAGCGTCTCCGTGGACTGCTTCGGATCGAGGATCAGCCGCGATGCCCGCATGCGTGCGTTGTCGAGGATTTGCGTGAATCCTGCGCGATGCGGCCGTTCCGCCGCACCAGGCGTTGCTTCCTTCCCGAGGAACTCGACCTCGATCAGGTGGTGCGATTTTGTTCCCTTGGCTGTGATTCGGTGGACATAGGGACTGCTTTCATAGTTCACGAACGACACACTCCCGGCTTCGACAGGGAAGTCGCGAACCAAGTTGATGAGGCGCCCCTTTGGCTCGTTCACTACCGTCGTGGCGTTCAGCCGGACGCTCAACGTGTCCTTGTTGTGCTCGTGGAACTGGCCCCATTCGCCGACAGGCACATTCACTTCCCAGACGCGCAGCACTGCGTTCTCCATAACCAGTTGTCTATTCCTTTCATCCTTGAGCGGCACCACCACATCCTGTTGAGCAGCCGCATGCCAGCTCGTGGCAGCAGCCAGCGTACAAGCCATGATCCAGGTTTGGGTACGCATGCCTTCCTCCTCGACGATTGAAATTCCTCGATCAACTAACGAATGGCCTACTCCTCGCCGCCACGTTCGCAGGCTGCCGATCCAACTCGATGCCACCGAACGTTGAAATTGAGCGGCGCGCACCGGCGTGCCGCAATCTACGAAATTCTGCATGCGAGCCCCGCCGGTCTGCGTCCGTTGAAATGACCGGTTATGTACCAACTTCGACATATTTGACGCGACTGGATGGCACGGGAGTGGACAGACCATCCTCGCTCATTCCGTCGAGGTGAAACTCGATAGCTTCACGGATGGAGATCTCAGTCTTTTCTACAGTTTGACCAGTCGCCACGCAACCGGGTAAATCGGGAACGTATGCAGAAAAATTGCTCTCAGCCTTCTCGATGACGATCGCGTATCGCAGTACGCGAATCCTCCGCTCGGAGGGTGAACCGAACCCAGTTGTTGGCGATGCGAAACTGTTCGACATGAGATCTAACGTCCAAATTGAGCGGCCCGCGCCGGCGTGCCGGAGACGCGGGTGCTGTATAGGTGAGCCCCGCCGGTACGGGTCCGCTTGAATGCCAAGTTATGCCTTTGGTTCACGAAGCCTGCTTGCGGCAGTAGCAATAGACAAACTTCTGGACGGTGCCGAACGGCGTGCGGTGTTCCTCTTGCTCGTGTTGGAGCAAAGTAAATGGGGAACCGAACTCGGCGTGGAGTTGACTTGGGCTGTAGCGCATGACCGGCAAGCCACTGCATTGTGTTGGTCCGTCTTCAGCAAACGTGGCGACGATGACATGACCGCCTGGCTTGACCGAACGGAGCACCGCTTCAACATAGGCATGCCGTTCGCACGGCGCAGTGAGGAAGTGAAAAACCGCACGATCGTGCCATACGTCATAGACGTGGATCGGAAGAGTAGCAGTTGTAATGTTGGCCTCAAGCCAATGCACACTTGCGGCACGCGCACCCAAGCGTGCCTTTGCTGCTGATAGTGCCGCGCCCGAGAGATCAAGTACGGTTAGTGCTGAATAGCCGTTGACCAAGAGATCATCCACCAGAGTGGATGCTCCACCTCCAACATCAATGATTGAGGCTGAGCGTGGAACGCCTGTGCCGCGGATTAGGCGCAAAGACTGCTCCGCGTGCTCTTGAAACCAACTGACGCCATCGGTTGGCTTAGTGGAATAAACGTTTTCCCAGTGTTCCTTCGGCTCCATGCGAACTCCTTGGTTGTCGGGTGGAAAGGCCTAACGGTTGACATGAGCGACGGACCAAAAGGCGCGAAGCGGCCTTTGGAACGTCCACTCTATGAAAGGGTTAGGTTTCACCGCACACGCCTACGACTTTGGCCAGAGCTAGCCGAGAGTATGGGCTTGCCGTTCGGACCAAGGGACCGGATGCCGCGTACCGGGTCGCGAGCTCCAAGCCGTTGAAGTCTTCCTCCAAATGGAGGCCAAGCGTGTCCAGGTATTGCTCCATTTCCGAAGGTACGAAGCCGGTCAAGAACGGCTCGCCCATTGAGGCCGCTTTTTTTTGCATGCGACGGTAACCTTCGTCCGATCCTTCCAGCGCTCGCTGGTCTGTGTACGTGAATACTAGGAGGCTGCCGCGTTGGGAGCAGTTCACGATCGATCGCAATGCGGAGGCGTTCTGACTGCGGCTCAGATACACGGACACGCCGAGCCAAGACATAAAGGCGGGTGCGCCAACTCTGAACGAACTTCTTGAAAGAGCGTCCTGGAGGCTTTCCCGGGCCAGGTCGGCGGAAATGTATTCAGGTTCGACGTGATCGGGTGGTGCACAAAGAGCCATACGTTCACGCTTGAAGCATTGCGTGGCCGGGTGGTCAATCTCGTAGATCTTTAGTTCGGCAGCCGCGCCCTTCCGGAGCGCAAAGCTGTCGAACCCGGCACCGATTTGCAGGTACTGTTTCACTCCATCGCGCGTCGCATGAGCTAGGGCATCCTCGGCGTAGCGCGCACGAAAGATCACGGAGGCATAGGAAGGCACGGATTCAAGGTATGCATCCATCACCTGCGCCCGGCTCGGCGGCTGAGCGTCATTTCGATTGCCGTGGGCATCCTCGATGGCCCATCCCACCAGCTGATCCTTGAATGACTCAGGGACAAGACCGTCGCCCCATGGATCGACGTGCAACGGATGCGCCGACGTTCGCGTGTGATGTGCACGAATCAGCGATGTCGTCATTGCAGTGCGGCTCGGAAGGTTGCTGTCCATGTTGTGGAACCTAACGCACAGCTAACCGGCGCGTGGTTTTTGCGCGCGTCCGGTTGAGCGCCGGGTTGGGCGTGTCATGGAGCGCACCAATTCCAACAATCCGCGCAGAGCAGCGTTCACTGATTCTTCGTTGGGAAAGGCCTTCGACACAGCCGGGTCGATGACCACCACATTCGATTCGGCGGCGATGCGGCGGGCGTATTTGCCACGCACGATAGGGCCCAAGTCGGCGCGGGTGTACTGGGGACGCAGCCAATCGTTCGCTTCAGTTTTAGCCTTCTTCATATATTTTCCTTTCCGCGCGGGTAATCAAGCGCGCACTGGTGATGCGAATCGTACTGCCACGTCCAGTGTGGGAGACCGTGAGCAGCCGCCCATGAGCCGACAAGCCGAACGTAATGAAACGATATTCCGCCGCCGAATGCTCGAGATCACGCGCGGTTGCACACAATTGCGTCCTTGAACGCAGTCATCGCCTCTTCAAAAGAGACGCCATGCTTACGCAGATTGGCTGCTGCTTTTCTTGGATCTCACTCAAATTTCATTTAGCGAATCATACCCCGATGAAGAAGAGACGCCCAACGCCGAAGGTGAGCGGCGCGCAACAGCACCGCCCAGATCGCTGATGCACCACGCTGCTCCACGCCGTTGCGCGTCCGTTCGACCGACCTGTTATGCGGCTTCTATTTCGACGAACTCGCTGGTCGAAGTAGGTTGTGGAATTGGCTGTCCATCCTGTGCCATTCCCTCCAAATGGAATTCGATCGCTTCACGAATTAGCGTTACCACCTCTTCTTTGGTGTCACCGACTGCGATGCAACCTGGAAGGTCGGGAACGTACGCGCCGTACGACGTAGGACCCTTTTCAACAACCACGAGGTACCGCATGCTCGTTTACTCCTATTTCTTGAGTCCGGCTTGCTTCAATGCACTATTCAAGGTGCCCGGAGGAAGATCAATACTGGGCTTTCCTGAAACAGCGACCGTTCCCTTCTTGGCAGAATGATGATACTGACGATGGCTGCCTTTCGTCCGGACCAGGAACCAGCCATCCGCAGCAATCAGAACTCTCCGCGCTCTATTTCCACGATTGCGGCAGCTAACTCGCTTTCGTCCTCGGGTGAAAGCTTGAACACTTCATCCGCGCCGCGCGAAATGACTGTAAATACCGCCCCCTCGACGAGGGGAACGCCTTCAACGACGATTTTTCCGTTCACGACCGTAACGTTGAGTTAACCGGCGCGCCGCCGGCAGTACAGAACAGCGGGGGCGCCGCGGGTTGTCCGTCGGCGGCGTGTCCGGTTGAACGCAATGTTAGACCTCATGTCGGGGCATCCTCGCGCATGAAGTTCCAAACGCGAAGTCCCTCAAGTCTCGCAGCCTGTGCGAGCGCATCGTCTCCAGTGACAAACATTGTTGATGAATCATTGGTTAACCGCGAGAAGTAACCTCGCTTCACACTCATTATCTGAAAAGCGTCAGACAAGTCCAAAGCGTGGCGCTGCGCTAGCGATCTCGTTTCAGAAAAGGTTGTCGGATCTGCAAAATTCAGGTCGGGAATCTGTCGGGAGGACGCGCCATACCAAGCCGTCAGTTCAAAGGCGGCTCTTAGGTAGTGCTTGACCGAAAACCCAAAAAAAGCCATTTTGCCACTGCTGCGCGAAGGCTACCCATCGAGGCGAAGATTGGCCCGGGACCGTAGTCGAGAGG
>JBKJPM010000081.1:0-6382 GCA_046595175.1 Gemmatimonadaceae bacterium | reverse complement strand
GGTGTTCTCGACGTGCACGTGCACCTTGAGCTTCCATTCATGGGAGCAGTTTCCGCCGACGACTATCGCACCGGCACCCGCGCGGGTGCACGCGGCGGTGTGACGACTGTAATCGATTTCGCGATTCCCTATGCAGGCGAATCGCTCAATGACGCTGCAGATAACTGGATGAAGAAGGCTGAGGGGAAATCGCTTATCGACTACACTTTCCATATCTGCATTACCCGGTACGATGAGCACAAGGACCAGATCAAGGGAATGGTTGAGCGTGGATTCACCACGTTCAAGGAATTCATGATCTACGCGTCTGAAGGCTGGCAGTCCGATGATCGCGCGCTGTTCGGTACTCTTGAGCAGATGAAGCAGTACGGTTCGATGCTGCTTGTTCACGCGGAATCATCCCGCGTGCTCGACGAGCTGATTGAGCGGCACCACACGCCGGAGTTGATGAAGAAGTACGGCGCACGCCTGCATCCGATGACGCGCCCGAACTTCATTGAGGCCGAGGCGATTCAACGCGTTGTGCAGTGGAGTGAGGCGACCGGCGGACAGCTTTACATAGTGCACATGTCCACGGGGGAAGGAGCCGACATAATAAAGGCGGCCCAGGCGCGCGGCGTACCAGTCGTGGCTGAGACCTGTGCACAGTACCTGATTCTCGATGATTCCGTGTTCGAGCGCGAGGATGGTCACCTCTTCGCATGCTGCCCTCAGCTGAAAAAGCCGAAAGATGTTCAGCGTCTCTGGCAGGGCCTGAAGAACGGCGAAGTATCAGTTGTCTCGACAGATACATGCACGTTCTCGCGCGAGCAGAAGGCGATGTGGAAGGGGGACTGGACGAAAATTCCGATGGGAATGCCGGGCCTGGAAACACTGCTTCCAATCACGTACACGGAAGGTGTACTTGCCGGCCGCATCACACTCGAGGAGATGTCGCAGAAGCTGAGCACCAACCCCGCGAAGCTGATGGGTCTGGCGCCCAGGAAGGGCGCAATTCAGATAGGCGCCGACGCGGACCTTGCGATCATTCACCCTACGAAGCGAATCAAGGTGGATCCGAAGGCAATGGAGACGAACGCAGACTGGTCCCCGTTTGAGGGGATGGATCTCGCAGGATTTTCCCGCACGACTCTTTCGCGTGGAGAGGTGATTGTCGACGACTACAAGGTCGTCGGCAAGGAAGGCCGTGGTAAATGGCTATCTCGGACCAAGGCGGGTATGCAGCAGTGAGCAGGCAAGTCGAACACGCGGATGGACGCGTCGAGCTTACCGATACCACGCGCGTTGACGCGAGCCCGCTTTCCAATCCTGACCTCGCACCAGTCCCGCTCGACCGGCGCAACTGGACGACCTACAACTACGCCGCGCTCTGGATAAGCATGGCGCACTGCATTCCAACCTACATGCTCGCCTCCGGGCTGCTCGCGGCTGGAATGAACTGGAAGCAGGCGCTGTTTACGATCCTTCTTGGAAACACGATTGTCCTGATTCCAATCCTGCTAAACTCACACCCCGGCACCAAGTACGGGATTCCGTTTCCAGTCTTTGCGCGTGCAGCATATGGAACGATTGGGTCGAACCTGCCAGCGCTCATGCGTGCAATCGTTGCATGCGGATGGTTTGGCATTCAGGCGTGGATCGGCGGCGAAGCGCTTCACACTTTTTTCTCGGTCGTAATCCCCGGCTGGGACGGGCTTCTCCCGGGAAGCTTCGATGGACATTCAACCACCGCGTGGCTCTCCTTTCTCCTTTTTTGGGGAATGAATATCTGGATCATTTTCAGGGGAATGGATCTGCTCCGCAGCGTCGAGAACTGGGCAGCGCCTTTCGTCCTTATCATGGCGGCCATATTGCTTGCGTGGGCCATCAAGCAGGCGCACGGACTCGGACCGCTCCTTCAGGACCGCGGAAAGTTTCACACCTTCCGCGAATTCTTTCCAATTTTTGTTCCGTCGCTTACGGCGATGGTCGGTTTCTGGGCCACGCTCTCGCTCAACATGCCGGACTTCACTCGCTTTGGCCGGAGTCAGCGTGAGCAGGTCCTTGGCCAGGTGGTAGCCCTTCCTGCGACGATGACCGTGTTCGCCGCCATGGGTGTACTCATCACGAGCGCCACCGTGATTATCTACGGCGAAGCAATCTGGGATCCCGTGAAGCTGGTTGGGAAGTTTCAGGCGCCGCTTGTTGTCGCCATCTCCATGTTCACCGTCGTTGTAGCAACGCTCGCAGTCAACATTGCCGCCAACGTTGTCTCGCCGGCGAATGATTTCGCGAATGTATTTCCCAAGGCAATCAACTTTCGGCGCGGCGGTCTGCTGACTGGAATTCTCGGAATCATCATGATGCCGTGGCGCCTGCTCGCCGATCCGACGGGCTACATATTCAACTGGCTGCTCGGCTACTCCGGCGGCCTGGGCTCGATTGCCGGTGTCCTCATCGCAGACTATTGGCTCGTAAGGCGAACACGTCTTCAGCTTGAGGATCTATATCTGCCGGACGGGGAGTACCGCTACAGCGGCGGATGGAACTGGGTCGGCGTGGCTGCAACACTCGCGGGTTGCGCCCTGGCCTGGGGTGGTCTCGTAATTCCTTTCCTGAAACCGTTGTACAATTACGCATGGTTCGTCGGATTCATAGTGTCTGGCGGCGTCTACTACATTCTTTCACCGCGCCATTCCATCGGCGCTGCACCACAACTTTCAAACTCCACCACGACCTAAGGACTAATGCCTCGCATCGTTAAGGCCGGCCTCATACAAGCAACTCATGCATGCAGCACAGACGAATCGCTTGATACTATTCGTGAAGCGAACGTCGACAAGCATGTAAAAATGATAGAGAGGGCCGCCGACGAAGGCGTCCAGATCATCTGCATGCAGGAAATCTTCACGGGTCCTTATTTCTGCGCCGAGCAGACAACCCGCTGGTATGATTCCACGGAGCTGATTCCCGACGGGCCGACTACTCAGCGCATGATGCAGCTGGCGAAGCGGCACAATATGGTGATAGTAGCGCCTCTTTACGAAGTTGAACAAACCGGTGTGTACTACAACACTGCCGCCGTCATTGACGCCGACGGTACGTACCTCGGGAAATACCGAAAGAATCACATTCCCCACGTCGCACCTGGTTTCTGGGAGAAGTTCTACTTCAAGCCCGGTAATCTGGGGTATCCTGTTTTCAAGACGAAGTATGCTGACATCGGTGTGTACATCTGCTACGACAGACATTTTCCCGAGGGTGCGCGCGAGCTGGGATTGAATGGCGCTGAGATAGTTTTCAACCCGTCCGCCACAGTCGCCGGTTTATCAGAGTATCTCTGGAAGCTGGAACAGCCGGCGCATGCAGTCGCAAACGCATATTTCGTTGGCGCAATTAACCGGGTAGGCGTCGAAGCTCCGTGGAACATCGGGGAGTTTTATGGTCAGAGCTATTTCTGCAATCCGCGCGGCAAAATTATCGCCGAAGCCAGCCGAGACAAGGATGAGCTGGTGACTGCAGATCTTGACCTGGATGAGATTCGTGAAGTAAGAAATACATGGCAGTTTTTTCGGGACAGACGCCCGGAGACATACACCGGGATTACAAAACCTTAGCTGGGCAGCGAGAGCTTCGATGGGGTTTTTTCGGAAGTCGCAGTTTCGGTGGGATTGTGATGTGCAGCGCAAAATCATCGTAGCCTCCGGAACGGCAGTCATATATGAGTGAGATTCTGCAACGATGAGGGGGTCGCATCATGAATGAGTATCGCAGCAACGACATCAGAAACATCGCGGTAGTCGGCCACGGAGCGAGCGGGAAGACCACATTGGTCGACGCGCTCGCTTTTGTTTCAGGGTCAACGAAGCGCCACGGATCCGTCAGGGACGGAACGGCACTTACCGATTTTGCGCCCGAAGAAATTGACCGAGGGTTCTCGATAAGCCTGGGCTGTGCCTACGCGGAATGGATGAAGAGCAAGATCAATATGCTTGACACACCGGGCTACCTGGATTTCCAGGGTGAAGCAATTGCCGGCCTGGCCGCGGCTGACGGTGCACTTGTGGTCGTCAGTGCGACAGCCGGTGTCGAGGTCGGCACTCAGAGGATGTTTCGGGAGGCGGTCAAACGGAAGGATCCAGTACTGGTGGTCGTATCAATGATGGACAAGGAGCACGCGAGCTTCGATCATGTTTACGACGAGGTCAGGAAGAAGTTCGGAAACCGCGTCATTCCTGTCGAGATCCCGATTGGCGAAGGGCCGACCTTTACCGGCATCCTCAACCTGTTCGACCGGAAGGCCCACCTCTTCAGGAAGGGAACGAAGAGCGGGGATTACGCCGAGACCGATGTTCCTGCGGATCAGAAGGAACGTTTCGATCGTTACTATGAGCAGCTGATCGAGACTATCGCATCAACCGATGACACTCTGCTTGAGCGTTATCTGGGGGGTGGAGAGATTTCGCGCGAAGATGCGCTCGGTGCCATGAAGGAAGCGATGAAACGCGGCGAGCTCTTTCCACTGTTCTGCTGTTCTGCGGAGCTCACTTACGGAACGCAGGCCCTGCTCACAAAAATTGTGGAGCTGATGCCGAGCGCATTCGAGATGGAAGAGCTGCACGCTTTTGTGGGATCGGAGGGAGACAAGACTGTCGAGATTCACGCCAGGGATGACGCTCCATTTGCAGCGCTCGTCTTCAAGACCGTATCGGAGCCTCATGTCGGGGATGTTCTGTACTTCCGCACTTTTTCAGGAGCTGTGAAGACCGGGCAGGAAGTCTTCAACGCCACGCGCGGTTCAGCGGAGAAACTCTCGCACCTGTCACTTGCGCAGGGGCGAGAAAGGAACGAGGTGAGTGTGCTTCACGCCGGCGACATCGGCTGCGTTGCGAAGCTGCGAAATACGCATACCAACGATACGCTTTCCACCCGTGAACATCCCGTGCGGCTTCCGCAAATTGAGTTTCCGGATCCGCGCGTCGTATTCGCCGTGCACGCAACGTCGCGCGCGGACGAGGAAAAGCTTCAACAGGGGCTCCATCGGCTTCATGATGAAGACGTTTGCTTCCAGACACACTATAACTCGGAAACGCACGAGACCATTGTAGCCGGGTTGGGGGAGCGCCATCTGGAAGTTGCGACGTCACGGCTCAAGCGGAAGTACGGCGTTGGCGCACAGCTGGAAAAACCAAAGATCGCATATCGCGAGACGATCCTGGCCAAGGCCGAGGGGCAGGGACGTCACAAGAAACAGAGCGGCGGAAAGGGTCAGTTCGGCGATTGCTGGGTTCGCATTGCACCCGCGCAGCGTGGCGGCGGTTACAACTTCAGTAGTGGAGTTGTGGGAGGATCCATTCCGTCGAAATTCATTCCTGCGGTAGACCGGGGTATTCAGGAAGCATCAGTGCGCGGGATTCTTGCGGGGTATCCAATGGTTGACTTCAAGGTGGAAGTCTTTGACGGGTCGTACCATTCCGTTGACTCGAATGAGATGTCCTTCAAGCTGGCCGGAATTCTCGCTTTCAAGTCCGTTGCCCCCAAGTGCAAACCTGTCCTGCTGGAGCCGCTGGACGAGTTGGAGATTGCGACGCCGGACACCTTCCTTGGCGACGTGCTGGGCGCAATATCAGCGCGGCGTGGCCATATTCTTGGGACCGACGCAGATTCTGATGGCTTCAGTTATGTGCGGGCAGAGGTCCCGCAGGCCGAACTGCACCTCTTTGCGACTGATCTGCATTCGATGACACACGGTCATGGAAGTTTTGTGCAGCGTTTCAAGGGGTACGAGCAGATGCCTTCAGAAGCTGCGCTTCGGGTGATTGAAGCTTCGCGAAGTGGAAGGGAAGTAGCAGGCGCACGCTGATGGCCCACCCCGATCACGAGGAGCAGGATGGCTGATACGCACGGTAGTTTCGACGAGTTTTACCGGTTTTACCTGAACGAACATGGAAAGCGCTCGACAAAACTGCTTCACTTCATCGGGACGTTTCTCGTCCTTGTGGTGCTGGGTGTGGCGCTACTTCGCCAGAACTGGATGCTCCTCATTCTGGTGCCGATTGTAGGATACGGTTTTGCGTGGGTTGGGCACTTCTTTTTCGAGAAAAACAAGCCGGCCAGCTTTTCGTCGCCACTCTACAGCTTGCTGAGCGACTTCGTGATGTTCAAGGATATTCTCACGGGCCGCGTAAAGATCTAGGTCGCTGACCCCATTGCTTGGCGGAGCTTGGTCGAAAGCACTTCGCGGCTGACGGGTTTTTCCACGAAGATCGTATTGGGTGGCAGCGCCCAGTTGCGGTTGCTCGCCTCCTCGGAATAGCCGGACATGATGACCACAGGCATGGACGGGTAGAGCGCAAGCACCTCTCGCGCCAGTTGGTCGCCGTTCATGTGGGGCATCATCATG
>JBKJPM010000052.1:0-3943 GCA_046595175.1 Gemmatimonadaceae bacterium | reverse complement strand
TTGAACCCGCTTCCAATTATTCCAATTCCAAGTCGGTCTGCCACCCACGGGCACCCGCGTTTTCATCATATCGTAATTCACGCCCAGCTTGGCCATCGCTTCGGGGGGACATCCGTCCCAGGACGCGTTGAAAGTATTTCCGATGTAGCGGACATCCTTCCAGCCCATCTCGCTGGAAAAAAATCCCGCTGCAGTCATGTCGCGGAAGCGGTTGAAGAATGCGACACCCTGGCTCTTGTCCTTTGAAGCTTTGGCCGGCCACGCAATGTCGTTCATGACCTGCTTGCGCTGTGCATCCGTCGATTTGACGAAGTTCTGCCAGAACCGCTCCACGCATTCGAAATCCAGCCAGCCGAGCCCGCCGCGCATTGCGATTTTACTGGAGTCCGATGCGTCCTTGTCGGACAAGAGAAAGTCCATGTACTCCGGAACCTTCGCATCCGTCGCCGAGCCGGAGCGATCGTCGGCAGGAATGATGTAATCCACCAGCAATCGTACCGTTTTCCATTCCGATCGCGTAAAGAATTGCGGAATGAATGCAGCGCGGTTTTCGAGTACCCTTTTCATTGCAATGCCGGCACGCTCGGCCTGCGCGCCCGTGATGTCCCAGTTGAAGGCGAAGGGAATCAGTGCTAGCGCTTTGACTGCCTCGCGGCGATCCATTTCGGTTTTGCTCATAATGCCCTCTGCTTCATCTGCTGCGTGATGTAGTCCGATGTGCGCCAGGCAAGAGCAAGAATCGTCCATGTGGGATTCTTGTCCGCCTGCGAGACGAACGGTCCGCCGTCGGCGACGAAAAGATTCTTGACCTCATGTGCCTGGCAGAATCCATTCAGCACGGAAGTCTTCGGATCATTGCCCATGCGTACTCCACCCAGCTCGTGGATGATCTGTCCGCCGGCTGCGATGTTGTAATCCTGTTCCCTGGTCGGCATCGGGCTGAAAACCGTTCCGCCCATTTCCGCGATGAGACCGCGGAAGGTCTGCTGCATGTGGCGGACCTGATTGAGCTCGTAGTCCTGCCATTTCCAGTGAAAGCGCAGAACCGGAATTCCGAAGCGATCCACGACATTGGGATCGATTTCGCAATAAGAGTTTTCGTTCGGTATCATCTCGCCGCGACCGGAGAATCCGATTGTTGCGCCGTAGTACTTGCGGTAATCATCCTTGAGCTGCTTTCCGTAACCGCCGCCGGCCGGGTAGCGCTGGATGCCGCCCATGAATCCCGCACCGGGAGCGTGCAGTCCGCCGCCCACTTCTATATGGTAGCCACGTGGGAAATCCAGCTTCTTGTTGTTCAGCCACCAGGGCATGTATACGTGCATGTCGCCTGCGCCGTCTTCGTTGTGCGCGACATGGTTTTCCATTGCGGGTATGTAGCCGGAAACGTCCGAGCCGGTTGTATCGGTGATGTACTTGCCGACCGTGCCGCTGGAGTTCGCGAGGCCATTGGGGAAACGCGAAGTCCGCGAGTTCAGGAGAATGCGTGAGGATTCGAGCGCACTTGCTGCCAGCACGACGACTTTGCCGTGCGCCTGCATCTCTTCACCTGTGAGCTTGTTCACATATGAAACGCCGCTGGCTTTTCCATCTACACCGACCAGTACTTCGCGCACCATTGCATTGGTGAGCAGAGTGAGGTTTCCCGTCGCTTCAGCAGGAGCGATGAGCACGTCGGGACTGGAGAAGTTGGATTTCGTTGCACAGCCGCGGTTGCACTGTCCGCAGTAGTGGCAGGCCATGCGGCCATTCAGCGGCCTGGTGATAACCGAACGGCGCGCGGGAATGCAGGTGATCTTGAGGCGGTCGCTCGCCTGTTTTACAAGCAGCTCGTAACAGCGGGGAGCAGGTGCGGGCTGAAACACGCCGTCCGGTTCATTGTGAATCCCTTCGTGGCTTCCATAGATGCCGATCAGCCGGTCAATGCGGTCGTAGTAGGGAGCCACCTCTTCATATGATATTGGCCAGTCGTCGCCAAGGCCGTCGAGCGATTTGCGCCTGAAATCATCGGGACCGAAGCGAAGGGAGATGCGTCCCCAGTGGTTTGTGCGTCCACCGAGCATGCGCGCGCGCCACCAGAGAAAGCGGGAGCCGGGTGCGACCGTGTACGGCTCGCCCGCAATTTCCCATCCGCCGTCACATGCATCGAACTCACCGAACGGTCGCGTCTTCGTCGAAGCGCCGCGGCGCGGTGACGCGTAGTTCGGGACCATCATTTTTGAATCTTTGGAAGCGTACCAGGGACCGCCGGCCTCGAGGAGCAGAACCTTGGCGCCCGCCTTGGTGAGAGCGTATGCGGCCATTCCGCCACCGGCGCCGGAGCCCACGATGACGACGTCGTATTCCTTGCGTGGCGGCGGGAGATTCATCAACAGCTCCGAATTGAGGACACCGGAAATTACGATTGCAGGGAATTGCCGACTAGGTCGGCCCGGGAAGACGCAATCAGAAGTTGAGCGATCTCACGTACTGGTAGCTGCGCTCAAGAGTTAGCATGGGATCGGCAGGCTCATCGTGCTCGATGATGAAATGCCGGGCGCCATCACGAGCGGCTTCGCGCAGAATGTGCGGCCAGTCAACGATGCCGTCTCCGACATCTACCATGGTATGTGGGGGATCGCCGAGCATGTCCTTGATGTGGATCAGGTGATAGCGGCCTTTGTAGCGGCGAAGGTATTTCACCGGGTCCCCGCCGCCGGCCAGCATCCAGTAGACGTCCATTTCCATGCTGACGAGAACCGGGTCGGTATTATCCAGGATCAAATCGTACATCGGGCGCCCGTTGGATATGGCGAAGTCGTAACTGTAGTTGTGGTAGCCGACTTTAATGCGGTATGGAGCGCAGACTTTTCCAGCGCGGTTCAGGAGATCGGCGATTCGGAGGTAGCCATCCCGCGTGCGTTCACCTTCCGGGATCCACGCGAAGATAAGATATTTGTGGCCGATGATTCTGGCAGCGGAGAGGGCAGCGGCGATGCCGTCGCGGATGTCTTCGAAACGGATGTGGGCAGAGGGGGCCGTCATTCCGGATGCGTGCAGCATCGTCCGGATTTCGGCCGGACTCTTTCCGTAATATCCGGCAAATTCAACTTGCTTGTATCCAATCGTGGCGATCCGATTGAGGACCGCTCCCAAATCTTTGGCTGCAAGGTCGCGAGCCGTCCACAACTGGGCGCCCAATGGTCGCGGATCTCCGGTTCGTTTCCGCAGCTGATCCGAATGTGTAAGGAGTAGTGCGGTGGGCAGAAGGGAAGCCGTCGAAGAAAGGAATTCCCTGCGAGTCCTCAGCTCTTTTCGATTAGTCATCTGTCTGAAATGGGCAGTGATTCCTTCATTTTCGCCAGATGCCCTGTCGATCGAGGCTGGGCTCCCGCCGTTGCCCGTTAGACCAGATCAAACCCCTCGCGCCCGGCCGCGCTCGGTTACGACCACTTCCTCACCATGTTTGACCGGCCTTGGCATGGACACAAGACTCCGGAAATCCCGGCATCACTGAGAATGCTTTGACCAGCGTACGCGATGTACGTAGCTTTGGCGCGCCAACCACCTCTGAGATCGTCGCCTGGACACAGTCCCGCAACTCAATTCTGCATTAGCTGGCCGCTATGAAGTCGAGCGGGAGATCGGAGCCGGTGGAATGGCGACCGTCTACCTCGCTCGCGACATCAAGCACAATCGCAAGGTCGCGGTCAAAGTTCTGCGCCCCGACCTCGGCGCTGTCCTCGGTGTCGAACGGTTCTTGAGCGAAATCCAGGTAACCGCAAACCTTCAGCACCCTAATCTTCTGCCGTTGTTTGACAGCGGGGAAGCAGAAGGTCTTCTGTTTTATGTAATGCCATTTGTAGAGGGTGAATCGCTGCGTGCGCGGCTCGACCGTGAAAAGCAGCTGCCCGTGGACGAAGCGATTCATCTCGCGACTGCTATTGCAAGCGCGCTCGACTAT
>JBKJPM010000238.1:0-10123 GCA_046595175.1 Gemmatimonadaceae bacterium | reverse complement strand
GTCAGTCTTCGCGCCATCGCAAACGAATCCTTGTCCGAAACGGATTGGTAGTCGTCGATCACGCTCATGTCGAGCGTGCCCGGAACCTTGTCCTGTCCGATCCCTTCGATCTTGTAGGGGACGCCTTCGACTTTCACCTTCCCTTTGCTGCGCCAGTATTCCGCGAGTATCGAACCGACTGGATCGCCGGCAATCATTTTGATTTTCGGGTTTTGTTCCTTCAGATATTTCCCAACGCCGCTGATTGTACCGCCGGTGCCCGCTGCCGCAACAAAATGCGTGATGCGACCCTCGGTTTGCTCCCAGATCTCGGGGCCCGTTACCGCATAATGCGCTTCAGGATTGGCAGAATTGTAAAACTGGTCGGCGAGGATCGCGTTCGGTGTTTCACTCGCGATCTTCTTGGCCATCATCACGTAGTTGTCGGGATGGTCAGGCGGCACTGCAGTGGGCGTAATAATCACCTCAGCGCCGAAAGCCTTTAGCAGCCGCACTTTTTCCTGCGACATTTTGTCCGGCATGGTGAAGATGCATTTGTAACCGCGAAGCGCAGCCGCTATGGCGAGCCCTACACCGGTATTTCCGCTCGTACCTTCGACGATGGTTCCACCGGGCTTCAGCTTTCCTTCACGCTCGGCGCGCTCGATGATGGGCAGCCCGATTCGATCCTTGACTGACCCCCCAGGATTGAAAAAGTCAGCCTTTCCGAATACGGGGGTTCGAATACCTCGCGTAACCCGGTTCAGCCGGATAAGGGGTGTCCATCCAATTGCTTCAATGACGTTGTCGTAACGTCTCAGTTTTGCATTTCTTTCGATCATGGAGTGCGTGTCGGAGCTTTTGAAATGGCGCTGTCACCTGGCAATGGCGCGGCGTCGGGATGTCTGAAGTACACGGGGAATAGAATAGAAACGGCCACTCGAGTTTCACGGGTCTTGGCCGGATTGAACTTTAGCTCCCGCGATCCCTTCACCGCGGCAGAGTCGAGAGCCGCAAAGCCCGATGTCTCTGCAACATGGGTGGAATCCGTCACAACCCGTCCAGCTGTATCCACGAAAATGCGGAGCGTGACATTGCCCTGAACCTTCTGTGCATACAATCCGGGGGGATACCGGAACGGTAGCTCCTTGTTGAGCATCACTGGAAGTTCGTCAGGGCGCCGCCCTGGACGAAACTCGGTGTCGCCTGATCCGGTACCGCAGGCGGCAAGACTTGCAATCGCGATTCCCGTTAACGCTGCTCTTAATTGCATTCAGGAGAAGTTAGCTGAGCTTTGATTGAGAGACGAGCCGAGTAAGGATTTCCAGCGCCTGCATCGGGGTAACTGCATTTGTATCGATTTTCCTCAACTCGTCGAGCGCTGGATTGCGGACTTCAAATAACGGAAGTTGTCCCGCGTCCCGCGACCCAACAGCCTCGGTTTTGCCATTCTCGATGAGATGACCACTCTCAAGGTGCCTGAGCAATTCGCGCGCACGCGCAAGCACCGGCTGAGGTAGCCCAGCCAGCCGGCCTACCTCGATCCCATACGATCGGTCGGCTCCACCCGGCGCAAGACGATGAAGAAAAAGAATTTTGTCGCCTACCTCGCGAACCTGGACATTGAAGTTTTGTGCTCCCGACAACTCGTCGCTCAACTGCGTAAGCTCATGATAATGCGTTGCGAATACCGTTTTGCATCCGACGCTATCGTGAAGATGTTCACTCACAGCCCATGCGATTGATACCCCGTCGTACGTCGACGTCCCCCGCCCTATCTCATCGAGAAGCACCAGGCTGGCCTGTGTAGCGGTGTGCAGAATCGCACTCGTTTCCGACATCTCGACCATGAAGGTAGACTGTCCGCGAACGAGATTGTCACTTGCCCCAACCCTGGTAAAGACCTTGTCGACAACGCCGATGCGCGCCTTCGAAGCCGGCACAAAGCTCCCCATCTGCGCCATAAGCACAATAAGTCCAATCTGACGAAGAATCGTCGACTTGCCGGCCATGTTGGGTCCGGTAAGAACTATCAGGCGCGCATCGTCTGTCAGGAATAGGTCGTTCGGAATGAACTTTTCCCGTGGCATCATGCGCTCTACAACCGGGTGCCGACCAGCCACTATTTGCAGATCGAAACCGTCCTCAAGTTCCGGACGAACATAGGCTTCACGCTCCGCAACCTCCGCGAGCGTGGAAAAGACGTCTGCTTCAGCAACCAGCCGTGCCAGCAGCTGGAGCCTCCCGATATGCCCGGCAATTCGTAAGCGAAG
The DNA here is from genome assembly GCA_046595175.1 of Gemmatimonadaceae bacterium. GTDB lineage: Bacteria > Gemmatimonadota > Gemmatimonadetes > Gemmatimonadales > Gemmatimonadaceae > UBA4720. Next base: position 7,871 of record JBKJPM010000238.1, on the reverse strand, counting down.
GCTTTCCAGAATTTTCCGCTCACGCTCTTCAATAAGTTCCGCTGCCGATAGAATTCGCTCTTCGTATTCCTTGAGTGCCGGCGTGATGTATCGCTCCGCTCCGGTAAGTGTTTGCCTCCGCTGATAGTCGGCCGGGACGAGATGAGAGTTCGTGTTTGTAACTTCGATGAAGTAGCCGAACACGCGGTTGTATCCAACCTTCAGCGAGTTAATCCCGGTGCGCCCCCGCTCCTCCATCTGAATGCGCGCGATTCCATCCTTGCCGCCATCCCGCAATTGCCGCAGGTCGTCGAGTTCCTTGTCGAAACCAGGCGCGATTGTAGCCGCTTCGCCCACCGCAATTGGTGGGGCGCTCACAATCGTTCTGGTAATTTCCTCGGCAATGTCTTCGCACCGGTCGCAGCTGTCTGAAAGGGATTTTATCGATTCGTGCTTTCGCGAAAGTTCCTCGAGCGTTCTTGCGACTTCAGGAATACGGAAGAGCGAATCACCCAGCGCGCGAACATCGCGCGGAGACGATCGCCCCGCAGAAATTTTCGCGGACAGACGCTCTATATCGCGCACTCCATCCAGGGCATCGCGAATTCCGCTGCGAACGAGCGAGTCAGCCGCAAAGGCCGCGACAGAATCCAGCCTTGTTTCTATGTCTGGGCGATTCCTGAGTGGCGCGAGAATCCATTGCCTCAGGAGCCGGGCGCCCATTGGTGTGACAGTACGATCCAAAACGCTCAGGAGCGTTCCGGAAGAATCTCCCGTGCGCATCGATTCAACAAGTTCAAGATTACGGCGCGTCATTTCGTCCAGCGCGATTGTTTTCCCGACTCTTTCAATTCTCGGACGCGCGAGGTGCTTCAACGCACCCGGCTGCAGCTCATTGAGGTAGCGCAGCAGCGCTCCTGCAGCACAAACGGCCAGCTCGTCCTCCATCGAGAAACCAAATCCTTCCACCGACGCAATTTCGAAATGGCGCTGCAGCGTTTCTCGCGCGATAGCACCGTCGAATTCCCAGTCGGCGCGTTCTGTAATCAAAGTTTCAGGATTGCCTGCCCGCGCTTGTTCCGCAGATTCTGCGTTGACCAGTAGCTCGCGCGGCGACAACCGCGAGAGGTGTGCTTCAACATCTGCTGTCTCGACAACGGTTAGTCGAAAGTCGCCGGTCGATATGTCTGCGGCGGCAATCCCGCAGCCCGATCCGCGCGCGATTATGGCACAGAGATAGTTATTGCGATTGCCATCCAGCATTTCATCCGCGAACGCCGCACCCGGGGTGATCGTCTCAACCACGGCGCGCTTTACAATTCCTTTCGCGTCTTTAGGGTCTTCTATCTGTTCGCAAATTGCCACGCGGAATCCCTGCCCGACCAGGCGTCGCAGGTATTCGCTGGCCGCCTTTACAGGGATCCCTGCCAGCGGCACCTCGGCCGCGCCGCCATTGTTTCGCGATGTGAGCGTTAGGCCAAGGGCGCGCGACGCTGTCTCCGCATCTTCGTAAAACATCTCGTAGAAATCGCCCATGCGGAAAAACAAGATCGCATTCTGGTGGTGCGATTTGATCTCGCGGTACTGCTGCATTAACGGCGTTACAGTTTGCCGGCTCAAATCATTCGGCCCTTACAACGATTCCGGAAATTCCACTCTTTTTGATTCGCTGCAGAGCAGAAGTTGCCTCCGTATTGCTGCCGTACTTTCCAATTCGCACGCGGAATGGAGCCGACGTCCCGTCTACCCGCGCCGGGTATCCGCGCTTCGATAGCTTCGCTGCCAGTGAACTGGCTTGCGACTTCTTTTTGTAGGCAGCAACCTGCACCGAATACATGCCGCCTCCAGGTAAAGCTGAAGGAGGGGACGAGATCTTGTCCGTCTTCGGCGTAGCCTGCGACGGTGAGTTCAAAACCGGTTCCGGTAACTGGATCGGCGCGACGCCTGCTTTCTGGGTGGCCTCTGCAGCCGGCGCAATTACAACTCCGGCACACTGCTGGTCCTGATAGTCAATTTGATTTTTCAGCTCGACATCATCCGGCTTTACGAGACGTTTCGCCTCTGCGATCGCGCCGCAGGCGCCCGACAAATCGTTTTTCTCGAACAGGACTCTGCTCAGCCAGTAGCTGGCCGCGGCCTGATTCCCGAATTCCGGGTGCTCTGTCTGGATACGTCGCAGGTGGACCGCCGCCCCATCCCTGTTCCCGCGAAGCAGCTCCAGTTGTGCAAGGCGAAGCAGAACATCTCCCGATCTCGCATACAGCGGGTATTCAACAATCAAACGGCGATAATCCTGTTCGGCCTGCTGCGACGTCGGAGCCAGCGTCGCTCTCCAGAAAATCGCCTCCGCATACGACGGGCTGCCTCTCCTTGCCCCGCGCACCATTGAGTCCACCATCGCCCGACCGGCAGTCGCATTACCATCACTCACCATGCGCTGCGCTCGCACGTAGATCGAATCAGCCGGCGCCTGGGCAGCACTGGTCATTGCGAAAAACAGGAGAGCGGAAACACAAAGTAAAAGGCTTTTGATCACAGGAGTTTCCTGCCGCTACGCGGCATTGCGCGCGGGTTGTATTGCGCACATTTCAAAAATCAGGTTTGAAATAACTTGTTCATCCGACGACAAGCGGGTTTCCTTCAGCGCCGCATCGGCCCGAAGCAGAGCGTCCATCGCATCGCTTAATTCACACACCCCCCAGACTTGTGCCGCCTTGGCCCAGGTTTGAACTGCCGACCCCCAGCTCCTCGCCGTGTAGACGGAGCCCGATCGTTTCAAAAGATCAAACAGCTCAGGCTGCAGTCTTCCTCCCGGAGCTCCTTCAGCATGCCTCGCATTCGCCCAGCAGATCCCCAGCATCTGTGCGCCGAGCGCCATCACAATTTGAACGCCGGATGTTTTCGGCTGGGCTAGAACTCGAGGTAGAAGTTCATGCGCGCGAGTAACCGCTCGTGCCGCCACCGCATCGAGCAGATCTGGCATCATTTCACCGGGAAGTACTCCGACAATCGCCCCAACTGCAGCTTCGTTGATCTCTGACTCTCCGGAATAGCTGGCGAGCTTCTCCAGTTCGCACACGAGCTGCTGCAAGTCCGTGCCTACCGCCGCCTGGAGCAGCTCCGCCGCGCCGGTGCTTATCTGCGAATTCAGCTCGGTGCTCGCATAGTGCGCGATCCAGCGAGGTATTCGGTCCGCAGTCAGCGGCGGATATTCGAGCGGAGTCGCGGAACTGCTGAGCGTCTTGTCCGCTTTTGCTTCGAGACCCGCAACCAGAATCAGGAGCGTATCCGGGGCGGGCTGCTTTAGGTACCTGTCCAAAACTTCACGCGGCTTCTTCTTGAGGGCGTTGACGTCGCGCAAGACGAAAACCCGGCGAGCCGCTATCAAGGGAAGTGATTGCAGAGAGGCGTCCAAGGTACGAGTGTCAACCTCTCCGCCACGCCGGTACTCCAGGTTGAAGTCGCGGGTTGCCGGTTCCACCGCTGCCCTGACCAGCTGCTTTACGGCGTCCTCTTTCTGGAATTCATCATCGCCAAATACGTAGTACACAGTCTCGAACGCCCCGCTCTTGATTGCGTCACGAAGTACTCTATGTGCGGCGGTAGACGGCATGCGCCAAATATACAAAACGACCGTCTTCGCCGGCCGTCGCTCTGTTATCGCGTGTAGCTCGCTAGCATCAATTCGGGATGCGCAAAGTGCTCCGGGGCCTGCTCGGCATAGAGGGCAGCCGTCCAGATCGGAAGACCTGCAGAAACGGAGGCAACGATCGCAGGTCCGGCAGCCGACACGGCGGGACCATCAAAATCCGGAATTGAAGCAACAACAGGAGCCATAACTATGTCCTCACGCAGCTCCGAATCAGGCAGTGCGGTCACGATGTAACCCAACATTGCAGCCCCAAAAATCGCGGCTGCAGCTCCTGCGAGCCGAAATGAGCGGTGCTGTGCCGCCTGCGCGGCCATCGACTGCTGAATCTTTTCCTGGAGGCGAACTTCAAAATTTGCCGATGGCTCGATCGAGGGAAGGTTCTTGAAAACCATCAGCGATCGTCGAATGCTCCAGTCCAGCCGGGCGCACTGGCCACATTCAGATATGTGGCGCTGCATGCCCACCAATTCCACGCCGGCTAGGGTGTCATCGGTAAAAGAACAGTGATTATTTCGAAACTGCTTGCAATCCATTTCCATGCGGGAAGGGGTCCGGGTTCCAGTACCCTTTTCTCAGGTACTGGTTCCCCGAACCCCTTAACTATCCCGCACTGGCACTTTCTAGTCAATAAAGGGCGCTACGATCTCCGCGAAAGACGTTCTGGCCCTGTTGAGTCTCGATTTTACCGTACCCAGGTTGCAGCCGGTAATCTCGGCGATTTCCTCGTAAGACTTTCCTTCAAGCTCGCGAAGAACAAAAACGTCGCGATGATGCTCAGGAAGCTGAGCAACAGACCTCTCGACGACCTCCCGTAAGTGCCGTTTCCGAAATAGATCGTCAGGCCGCGAATTCGGATCCTCAAACTGCAGCGGTCGGTCCTCATCTTCCCAGTTCTTCTGGACAGTCTGGAACAAAACCAGTGGATTTCTCGACCTGTTTCTCAACTCGTTCTTTGCCAGGTTAGAGGCAATCGTATAGACCCAGGTCGAAAATTTCTTGGACCGGTCAAACCGATGCAGGTGCCGATAAACCCGGACAAAGACTTCCTGAACGAGATCCTCTGCACGCTCGCGATCGCCAACCGTACGGTAGACAAAGTTCAGGAGCCTTGTCTGATAGCGTTGGACCAGCTCGGTGAATGCACGTTCTTCCCCCTTGAGGAAAGCAGAGACTACTGCGGAATCGTCCATTCCCCGCAGCTGCTCCCGAATTGCCGCCCCAGCATTAGGAATCAGTTGTTTGCGCGCGATCTCAGCCATTGCATCCCCTGCCTAAGAGTGACTTCTTGCCCTTCCATAACGCATTCCACATGCCGACTCTGGCACGACTGATAACTCATTGTTGTTCAATGCGTTACGCCATTTCTTCTAAGATTGTTTGCTGCCGGTTTGGCTAATGTGTCACATGGTGTAGACAGCCATTTGGACAGTCAGCATCGCTACTATAGAAGTGAGGTTGCGGCCTCAGCCTACGCGAAACCCGGCAGCATACAGAATAGTTACGATGGTTTTTGCGTCTTGGATCTCTCCGGCTTGGATCATCCGCAGGGCCTGAGATAGTGTTCGCGGCTCGAGCTCCAGGAACTCGTCGTTCTCGAGCTTCGCATCGCCAGCCGTCACTCCGGTAGCCATGAATAGGTGGATTTTTTCGTCCGTGAATCCGGGTGTCGTAAAAATGGTCGTCAGGTGTTGGACACCCGAAGCATGGCATCCGGTTTCCTCAAGCAATTCACGACGCGCGCAATCCATGGGATCTTCGCCGGGCTCGAGGCGGCCCGCTGGAACTTCGTAGACAAATCCATTCGCTGCGTAGCGATACTGACGGATCAAGAGGATTTGCGGGTCTTCGCCCTGCGGGTCGCTGAGAAATGGCAAGATCGCGCTCGCGCCGGGATGTCGGATCATTTCAAGTTCCCCCGTGCTCCCGTCGGGAAACTTGACCGTGTCCACGTCGAGCGAAATGATTTTCCCTGAATACACGCGCTTCGATGACAGCTGATCCTTGGAGCGCGTCATTTAACCCCCACGACCGAGACGGCTCCAATACCGAGCGCGGTTAGCTGTTGTTCAACGATTTCCGGATTTCCGACGACCACAACGCTAAGCTCCCCAGGGTGCAGAAATGCTACAGCCGCTTTCTGAACTTCATCGGGAGTAACATCCAGAATGCGTGTCCTGTAGGAAGTGAAATACTCGTCCGATAGATCGAAGATGACGAGGCTTGCGAGGCCGGACGCTACAGCGTCGGAAGTTTCGTATCTGATCGGAAACACCCCCGCCAAATAGCTTGTCGCAAGAGTCAGCTCTTCGTCGGTGATTGCAGACGAGCGAATCTTTTCGATCTCATTCAGGACCTCGGTAATTGCGGCACCTGTAGCTTCAGACTGCACCGCGGATGAAATAACAAAAGGCCCGCTCTGTCGACGCCAGTCAAAGTAGGACGACGCACCGTAAGTGTATCCGTGAACTTCCCGGAGATTCAGGTTGATTCGGGACGAAAAAAGGCCGCCAAGCACAGCATTCATGACGACGACAGGGAAATACTCGGGAACAGATCGAGGAATGCCGACGTGTCCCATCCTCAGTTCCGACTGCTGCGCACCTGCCCGGTCAACCACGCGAATCTGTTTTTGTTTAGAAGCCGTGCCCACACCTCGCAATCCTTGAGAAGCGACAGGTGTATCGCTCCATGATCCGAAACATTTTGATGCAAGCGCATGAGCCCGGCTGCTGCTTATGTCACCAGCAAGTATGAGGGTTGCAGCCAACGGCTTGTAGTTGACCGACTGGTAAGCCCTGACGCTTTCGGCATTAACTGCCGTGACTGACTTCTCAGACCCTCCGACAGGGATCGCATAGCGTGAGTCCTCGGCGTACAGAGTAGCCGAAAACACTTCATCGGCAAGAACGCGCGGTTCCGATTGCGTCTGGACTATCTCTGAAAGTCGCTCCGCGCAGAGGCGGCTTATCGATTGGTCATCCAGGCGCGGCGTCATCACCATCTCGCTCATTAGGGAAACCGCGTCATGAAGGTTAGGCGACATCACAGTCATCTTGAGAATTGTACTGTCCCAGTCGGAACTCGCCGACACAGAGGTACCAAGACGCTCGAGCGCCATCACCAGTTCGTCAGCGCTCTTGTCACCTGTTCCCTCCGAAAGGGCGCGTGCCACTATGTCGGCCACGCCTTCGACTCCAGGTGGCTCCGTCATTGCGCCACCCTCAAGTATGAGGATCGCCGTGACGACAGGGAGTCGATGCATTGGGGCCACTATTACGCGCATTCCATTTGCCAGAGCGCAACGCTCAAATGCAGGGAAGTGAAAATCGCGAGGCATCGATGGCGTCGGTCGCTGAGCGGTCACTGCGCAGCCTCCGTTCTCGGCAAAAACAGCAGAAGCGCCCGGTTGTCCTGCGTCAGGCTCGACTTGATGAAGCTCTCCACTTCCTCGACAGTGACGGACTGGTATTTCGCAATCTGTTCGTTGATCAGCTCTGGCTTTCGAAAATAGGTCGCGAACATCGAAAGCTTGTCCGCGCGATCACTGGCCGACTGCATGGACACGGCGAGGTCGGTGCAGATGAGCGCGGACGCTCTTTCAACATCGTCCGCACTAACACCATTTCGCACAATTTGATCGACTTCATGAGAAAGACTTTGCTCCAGCTGAATGCCGCTAACTCCGGCTCGGGCGGTAACATCGCAAATCAGTAGGTCCCGGCCCTTAGTCAGGTCGAACGTAAATGCGGATACATCAGTCGCTATCTGCTTTTCACGCACAAGCGAGCGATAAAGAATGCTTCCCTTCTTCATTCCCATGATCGCCCCGCACACGCTGGCTGCGTAATACTCATCGGATCCGAAGGGCGGTGAGCGAAATGCCAGAAAGGCGCGCGGTACGCTCACGTCGTCGGGCACAACCATGCGGCGTTGCTGCCCGAAAGAGATCTCTACATCGGTCGCGCCGAGTGGCGGTCTATTCTTGCCGCGAGGAATTTCCCCGAAGTATTCCCCAACGAGTCGCCGCGCCTCGCCCGGCTCAAAATCCCCGGCGACTGAAAGGACCGCGTTGTCGGGCGTGTAGTACATGGCAAAAAAGTCGGAGATGTCCTTCAATGATGCAGAATCCAGATCTTCGAACGATCCGATGAGGGAATGATGAAACGGATGCGATTCAGGGAACGCGAGCTCGGGGAGTTTTTCCCACCACGTTCCATAGGGCTGATTATCTACCGACCAG
>JBKJPM010000145.1:0-22026 GCA_046595175.1 Gemmatimonadaceae bacterium | reverse complement strand
ACCCTGCTCCCGGCAATTTTCTTCGTCGTGCTCTCGCCTCCCCATCCGGCCATCGACGTGGCTGTCGTATCGAAATCGATATGGTATGCGTCGGGACGCTGAAACCGGTGCACGGAGTTTCTCTTGACGCTATTGATCGCGTTCGCATTTCCGTGAAGCGCGGAACCAACGAGCCAGCCAGTCGTCTGGTACTGGTTGTTCCCGAATCTGTGGAACCAGTTGACCCCTGACGTGAACGCATTGTCACGCAGGAATTCCAGTCGGGCATCGGATAGGCGTCGCAGAGTAGATGTGCCAATGAAGCCGACTCCACTTCGCCCTCCGCGGAAATCGCGCGTCAATCGAATTACTGAATAGTTTGTCAAAGGCTCTACAGGCTCGCTTGTAATCGCGCCTGTCGCGTTGGAAACTTCGGCAGTGGCCTCCTCGGTGAGGGCGTGAAGTATTCCAACTCCCCATCCATTCGCCGTCTTGCCAGAGACTTTGGCAGCAGCGAGAATTCGCGCTGTGATGGGTGCGTCGGTGTACCCGTTCATCGGAACCGAAGCCATTCGTTGCGGTGCCCGTCCGATTCGGCGAGAGTAGAAACCAGATCCTTCCGGCGCCATTGGCCAGCGGAAGATCTCTGAGCCCTCGGTGAAAAAGGGCCGCTTCTCGGTAAAAAACGTTTCGAACGAACCTAGATTTACCACCGAAGGGTCAGCTTCAACCTGACCGAAATCGGGATTGATCGTTGCGGTAAGGGTAAGGCTCGATGTGATCCCGTACTTTAGGTCGGCGCCGGCCGAGGCGCCGGTTGCGTTGCGAGAGTAAAAGGGATTCTGGGTTGTTCCAGGCTCACGCGTGATCTTGCCAAGACTGTATGGAAGTAATTCAAGCCTGCGCGGGGCGTCCACGACTCTGTCACCGTGCAGCTCTCCAAAAAGCGAAACGACTCTTCCCGAGTTCGGCAGGATCGGGGACCAGAAGGAAACCTCACCGGTGCGCCCATGTTCGCGCACAAATTGAAGTCCCCAAATCAGGGCGCCATCGCGCGATCCGCTGTAACGAAGCTGTGAAAGCGGAATACGAAATTCCGCGGTCCATCCAAGAGAGTCAACTTGGGTTTCGACTTCCCAAACAGCGTCCCAGGTAAAGTCTTCGCGAACGTCATCGGAGAGCTGTGCGTCAGCTTGTGCGCCCCGCGGTGTCGTAAGGAATCCGAATGCAGTTCTTCGATCGCGATAACTGTCGAAGTAAACACCCACTCTGTCCGATCCGGAGCTCAGGTCGTCGCGGCGGGTCAGTCTCGATATGATCCTGTCCGGATGATCATCGTACATCCGCAGTGCGACGTACACAGCGTCAGCGTCGTATGCGACCCGGGCCTCAGTCCTGTAGCTGGAAGGCTTTCCGGGGTTGGGCTCGCGCTGAACGAATCCCGACGTGATATCTGTCGCACCCCAAGCAGCGTCGTCCAGAAATCCGTCGATTTTTGGGCGCGCCCCAACTATGTGGCTCGCGCGCAGGACCTTCGGCGTTTCCGGTCCCACCGCCTGAGCGGGGACAGCAGACGCGCAACAAGCCGCAGTGGTAATAACCAGACAAAAGCGGCCCAAACAACGCTTCATGTACTTCCGATTTTTTGGGTGCCACCGGCGGGGGGTCCGGTGGACAGTTGTGGAATAACGACAAAGTGAGCGAGAAGTGAAATCCGGTCAAGCGTTTCCGAGCATTGATGGCAACTTCTCGGTTGCAGAAAATGTGGTTATCAGCGGATGGGCGCCCACAACAGCTGAGGTGACGATTCTGGTTATAGAAAGTCTTGTTTGGAAGCACGAAGTGGTATATCCTTGGTAAACAGATGGATCACTGCTCGTTGCGGCTTACCACCCGGCGCAGGGGTTCACCTTTCGTTTTTGGGGGGGCAATGGTCGAGAAAAATCACACGACGCACAGGGGTCCCCGGAGCAAGTGGCGGCGCCTCCGAACACGTGCGATTCAAGCGATCACTCTCACAGGTCTTCTCGCATCCGGAGCTGTGTTCACAGCCAGCCAGCTGAACCCTGTCCGCGCCGCCGCATCGGAGCCGATCGAAGTTCCGGGTGCAATCGTCGTTGCCACGAAACCTAAGATTGCCGATATCGTCGAAATGATTTTGGCGGCGCCGGCCAAGCCATTCGAGCGCGGTCCATTTAGGGCGATCAGGGGAGGGGAGCCTGCATTCCGTGTTTCCCAGATTCTCCGCAACTACACCCGTGACCCAGCCAGGGCCGACCGCATCGCCTCGGCCATCGTCACCGAAGGCAATAAACACAGTATTGCGCCCTCTTTGCTTGTCGGGGTCCTGCTGACAGAAAACCCCTGGCTGGATCCAAGGGCAAAGAGCAAAGTGGGTGCGCGCGGGCTCATGCAGGTCATGCCGTTTCACAGTGGGAAATGGGGATGTGGATCCCGGGACCTGTTTGACATCGAGGCGAACATCTGTCACGGAGTGCGCATCCTTGAGCAGAACATGAAGGACGAGCACAACTTGAATAGTGCGCTGCTTGCCTACAACGGCTGCGTAAGAGGCAGAAATACGCGGAACTGCTACACATATTCCAGTCATGTCCTCAAGTACGCAGACATGAGCGCCAAGGTGATCAACGGGACCACGGTAACCGGTTTTACCCAGGCCGCCGCGACATCCAGCCCCATGCGGAAGAGCGTTAAGCGCATAAGGGAGTGGAAGATGAACCTTCCTTCTGAACTGTTCATTAACGAATAAGTTCATTTCAGAGCTTGATATGCGGGTGATATAGCTCCACAGTTCTCCCCGTGAAAATCATTGCTCTTCTGCCGCTTCTGGCGTCTGCAGTTCTGTTGACGGGATGCGGAGAATCTCCCAGGCCGCAGGACGGCTCCGGGTCGTCCCGCGGAACGATCGTGGTAGCCACGACGGCCGAACCAGACGCTCTCTTTCCGCCGATCACCACGACCATTCAGGGCCGGCAGATAACCGAGCTCCTCTTCGATAACCTTGCGCAGGTCGGGACCGAAATGAACACCCTCGGCGACAAGGGTTTTGAACCTCATCTTGCTCAGAGCTGGGTATGGGGGCGGGACTCTCTGTGGATAGCATTCAGCCTGAATCCCAAAGCGAGATGGCATGACGGGCAGCCCGTGCGGGCAGGCGACGTCGTATTCAGCTTCAAGATTTATTCTGATTCGGCAATCGGGTCTCCAACCGCAGCGCAGCTGGGGCAGATCGACTCGATTACCGTCCGCGACTCACTGACCGCAGTTGTCTGGTTCAAGAAGAAGTATCCACGGCAGTTTTTCGACGCGGCGTCGCAAATGCTCATTTTGCCTGAGCATGTTTACGCGGCTCCGCGCGACTCGGTCGTGAAGAAAGCGAGCGCGCACGACCCGGTCGGAAGTGGCCGCTTCCGGTTCGGCAGCTGGAAGAGATCTGAATTGCTCACGTTGCTGGCGGACACCGCGAATTATCGTCGTCGGCCCGGCGTTGACAGGGTGCAGTTTGTAATAGCACCTGAGTTCACCACGGCTCTCACAAAGTTTCTGAGCGGTGAGGCGGATGTGTTCGAGGCATTGCGACCGGAAAATCTGGTCGAGCTAGCGAAACACCCAAACCTGAAAGCTGTGCGCCTGCCGGGAATGGCCTACGTGTTCATGCAGTTCAACCTCCGCGATCCCAAAAACCCGCGGAAGCCCAACGAAATGTTTGGCAACAAGACGCTACGGCGCGCGCTTTCGATGTCGCTGGGTCGCGAGGCAATGGTACGAAATGTGTTCGATTCGCTCGCGCAAGTTTCGATTGGACCTACGGTTCGCCGTTATCCGACCACCCCTAGCTCGCTGCCGCGAATACCTTTTGATACAGTGACCGCCGGCAGAATGCTGGATTCACTGGGCTGGCGCGACACGAACAGTGACGGAGTGCGCGACAGGAACGGACGAGACCTGGCGTTCTCAATCCTCGTTCCCAACTCCAGCAAGAGCCGGGAGCGAATGGCTGTGCTGATTCAGGAGCAGTTTCGCCGGGTTGGAGTCAAGGCGACGATCGAGAGCCTGGATTTTCCCGCGCTAATGCAGCGCCAGTCTGATCGTGATTTCGAGACGATGCTTTGGGCGTGGCAACTTACGCCGAGCCCGTCAGGGCTGCGTCAGACCTGGGCGAGCGCGTCATCTCGCAACAAGACCGGGTCGAATTTCGGGTCATACGAGAATCCACAGTTTGACGCCTATGTGGACAGCGCGTTGGCTGAGACGAACTCCGATCGGAGTGTCCAGCTGTTCGACCTTGCATATAGGACGATCGTGGAAGACGCGCCGGCGATCTGGTTATATGAACCAGAAACCGTCCTTGGCGTTCATGGACGCATTCGTACTACAACCATGCGTCCTGATGCATGGTGGCTCGGAATCGCAGACTGGACGATTCCAGCGAGTGAGCGAATTGCGAGAGACAAGGTGCCTGCCGGCCGATAAGTTCCATTTTGGTTCGAAAACCGGCGTAGTGATATGAAATCGTCACTTCTGTGATATAAAACAGGCATTTCGTGAAGCGGGTTACCTATACAAGTTCCACCCCAAGATCGGTAAACCACTTTATCTCAGGTGACAACAGTGCGTCATCACCCTTATATCGAATCGCTCGGAAGGCTCGAGCCCGACACTACTGAGTGGCGTTCAGTGCTCTCGGGCTGGCTCGTAATGCGTCTCGCGGATTCCGTGCGGGAGCATGGTCGGGCAGTGATAGAATCCGACTGGGCGGGCATCTACAGCATCCGCGAAGCGGTGAAGGGCGTGAGTGAAGGGGACCCAATTCGCCGTGTCCTTTCGCGTCTGCTCGACGAATTGAGCTCTCCGGACTATAACGTTCGAGACTTCGCGACCGCATTGCTGTCTTATGGTCGTGCGCTGGATTACGCCGGCAAGTGGAAGCTGGCCGCAGATGTATTTGGAACAGTTGCTGAGTTTTCCCCGCCGCGCATCGACGCGAAGATTGCCGTGGAAGCGCACTCCGCCCTCGGCGCAGCAGCGCGCCGCGCAGGAGACTGGGAACAGTCGGCTGCGGGTTACGCGAACGCTTCCCACATCGCGGAGACCGTGGGAGATCTTGCGGGAATGCTGAGAGTGCAGGTCGGTATGGCGAACACTCACGCGGCGCGGGGAAATTTTCCCGCAGCAGAGGAGATTCTCAAGCGTGTTGTCGCAGAGGCAAGTGTCAGTCACTTGGAAGACGTAGCCGCAGTCGCATTGCATACGCGCGCATCAGTTGCGCATGGAAGGGGGAAATACGCGGATGCAGTGCGGCTCGGCTACGAGGCTTTGAAGCTTACAACCAGTGCAAACGCGCGCGATGCAGTCCTTGCAGACATCGCCGCGTGTTTTGCGGAACTGGGAATGCGCGAGGCGGCGCGGGATGCGCATTTGATTGTCGCAGCAACAGCACAGGATCAGTGGTCCCGTTGGCAAGCGACGCTCAACTTGATGGAGCTTGCGAGTATTGATGGAATGCAGGAAGCATTCGACAGTTATGCTTCGGAGCTTGCCGGAGCACCGCTGGGCCCGACATGGCGCGCGTACTTCTATCTATATCTTGGCCAGGGACACGAGCGGTTTGGCCGGTATGAGCTCGCGGTCGAGAATCTGAATGCTGCGGTGCAGTTCGCGTCGGAACACCAGATTCACAAAGTCATGATCGACGCCGAGCAGAGCCTTACGGCGGTGGCATCCGGTCAGCGCAAGCGGGAACGCGCTGTTCCATACGAGGAGTCCGAATACGGGGAACTCCACGAAATCGTGGACGCGATCTCCGATATGAGGCGAGCCGCTCTCGCTACTTAGTGGCGGAATGCAAAAAGGGCGGGCTCTTTCGAGTCCGCCCTTTTTCTTTGCCATCCGGCTTTAGCCACCGATGCAGACGTTTGACCCACTCGTCACCTGACAGGTGTTGCTGGGGCCTGTCGAGTCGGCGCAGGCGGTGAGGACGAAAGTAGCAACAACGGCAGTGGCGATTAGGAGGCGGCGGATCATCTGAAGTATCTCCAAGGAGGGGGGCTGGTCTGTCGGTAAGTCAAACCGGATGTCCAGAAGGTACGGGATTTCCCCACTCCGAAAATGACGATTCTATATCAAAAACTGTCGATTTTATATCGGTAAGTGTATGTTTCATATCAGATGATTGCCTTATTTGTACCTGATCGCCTCTTAGGCCATGTCCAGCATGTTTTGGCTCCTGAGGCCGAGATTGTGGTTGTGAGAAGCTGGCATGAGCTGGATGAGGTGATCCGGACAAAAGCGGTTGAGGTAGTCGTAGCGGATCCGGCTGCGGATGGGGCGTTAAAAGCGGAGGAGATCTCGAGGCTTCTCCAGCAGTACCCATCGCTCCCCGTGGTTGCGTATGTGGGGGTCGCGGCGCCGCAGATGAGAGCAATTCTGGATTTGTCGAAATCGGGGTTGCAGCACGTTGTGCTTCACAGGTTTGAGGATTCCAGTACTCGGTTTTCGTCGCTCATCAATCGAGTGCGGGGGGATCCATTATCTCGCAGGATGCTAGCGCAGTTAGCTCCGCATATTGCTCAGCTTCCGTTAGAACTGGCCGCGGCGGTGGAAGATATGTTCAAGCGGCCGAGCCGGTTTGAAACGGCGCTGGATCTGGGCGTTGCGGCCGGTATTCCGAGTGTGCGCCTGTATCGGTGTTTTGATCTGGCTGGTTTGGGTTCGCCGAAGAAGCTGCTTATCGCAGCAAAGCTGCTGAGGGCTTCGGCCTACTTACGTAATCCAGGGTACGCAGTCTCGAACGTGGCGACAAAAGTGGGATACAAGTACAGCCGCAAGTTCACCCATCACTGCGTGATGGTTTTCGGGATGAATCCGGCCCGGGTCCGAAAACTCTTGAGTGAGGACGATTCAATGGGTCTCATCCAAAAGTGGCTAACTACCAGCATAAAAAGTGACGGTATCGAGCTGACTTTTCCTGAACGAGAGAAAATCGACAGTTTTTGAAATGAAACAGGCATTTTTGGCTCGCTCCGGGAGAGGTAGCGTTAGCTCAATGTCTGCTCCTGGAGCTTGATTGTCTCGCACATCCGTTTCGCCTCTTCTTGCTGTTGCTCAGCGCACAGCGGCCAGCAACGCGCTGTTCACGGCTATGCCTAGGTTAGCAGATCGGGAAAGGCCGGTCGCGACAGTTCTGGTTGTTGAGGACAATGCGCAGGTCAGGCGGTTAATGGTGCGTAGTCTGCGTGCCAACGGTTATGCGGTTATCGAGGCAAGTGACAGCTACGAAGCTTTCGAGATAATCGAATCGCGTCCTGGAACTGTTTCCCTTGTAGTCACCGACCTTATTCTACCTGGAGTGAACGGTGTGGAGCTCGCGCGGACGATCGAGCGCCGTGAGCCGGGAATTCGCATTGTATACATGTCCGCCTATGGCGATGATCCATGGGGTCTTCGCGGAAAAGTTCCCGATCAACAATTTCTCGCGAAGCCATTTTCGCTTGTCGATTTACTGGACATAGTGCGGAGAACACTGGAAGTCTGATTCGAAGTGTGCAGTAGAGTACATTTCGGGGATGCTGTACACGGTGTTTGCGAGCTGGCTGCTCGTCGTGGCTCCCGCATCTGCGGCTCCCAAAATCGGTTCCTATGTTGCCATCCGGTTCAACGAGCGCCCGCTTCCGGGTGTGGCGACGCTTGAGGCTACTCAGGGATTTCATCACTGGGTCAAGCTCGAGCAGGCGATAGTCCGGCTCCAGGCGAACGGAAAGTTCACCGCATCGTTCCGGTATCATCATCAGCACCTTCGCACATCGGAGCGGCCTGGTGCGTCGCAGATTCTTTCACGTACGTACACCGGCCGATACTCTCTTCGCGGAAGCACCATCTCGTTCATTCCTGAGAACACGGGAGCCAAGCATCCCATTGCTCCCTTCCCGGGAACCCTGGATGCGAGTGGAATGCATGTGCGCTATTCGGTGACCGATGGAGGGATACGCCACAACCTAAAATTAGACCTGCGATATGATCCGTCGTACTGGTAAGGGTAGCGTTGGGGTGCGGGCTTATGGAGCGATGAAAGCTTTCACTTGTGTATAGACTGCCAGGTCGCTTACGAGATTCAGGTGTCCGATCGCGGCGGTTTGGGTATTGGATGCGCCTGTGAGAATTACGCTGCTGGTGGGGAGCACGGTCTGGTCTGCTGGTGTCCACCAGGTCGCGTAGCGAACTGATCCGGGCGTTTCATCGCCGGAATTTAGCGCGGTGAGAAAGGACGATCCGGGGCGCATTTCCAGGCAGGGAGAAAATCCGCACCCATTCGCGGTACTGGTGCCGTGATTCGGTCCGCCGAGGGAGACCCATGCTTCTACTTTAATGTCGCCTCCAAGATTGCGGATGTAGTAGCGGGTGGAGAGGCTGCCCATCGAGTGCGCAATGATGTCCACTTTGGATGCGCCTGTGGTCGAGAGGATGTTGTCGATTTTTGTCTTGATGTCGTCCGCGACGCTGACGTTGGTCTGAAGAGCACCGTAGCTGATCGTATACAGCTCGGCGTCCGTCCAACCGGCGGTCTTGAATTGCGCGATCATGAAATTCCAGTCATCCGATGTTCGCCCGTAGCCGTGCACGAATAGAACGGGATTGTGTGTGACGGGCGTGATCGGTGTTGTGGATGTATCGGCAGCGCATCCGGTGATGGCGGCGAGCGCAAAAAGCAGGAAAGTTTTTCGTTTCATGGGTTTACGGCTGTTCTTGAGTTGGCGGAATAAGAGGGCAAACTGGATACCGGAGCGAAGCTCGGGCTTGGCAATCCAATTGCACTACGACCGACGCATTCGGAGGGTAACCAATGCGTTTAATTGAATCCACAAAACAGCCGGGGAAGCGCTCAATGGGCGGGGCGCTTTTCAGCGTGATTTTACATTCTGCGATAATCCTGCTGGCTGTATTTGCGACTGCGCGCGCGGGAATCAAGAACGAGAAGGATGAGGCTCACAAGGTGAGCTTTGTGAAGGTCAAGCCGTCGGACCCGCCCCCGGTGAAGAAGGACGAGCCGCCGCCGCCCAAGGAACTTCTCAAGCCGAAGAAAGCGGCTCCGACGCCGCCGAAGATGACGCCTGTGACTCCGCCGCCAATGGTGGCTCCGCCAAAGGGCTTCGAAGTTTTGAAGGCCCCCGTTTCTGTGCCTGTGGACATTCCGAAGATCGATCTGTCCAAGGCGGTTACCAACGAAGCTGATTTCAGCGGAAAGGGTGTCGCTGGCGGAACCGCAAAGGGAGCCGAGGGTGGGTCGGGCGACAAGAATTCCAAGGGTACCGACGGGGGCGACGAGAACCGTACCTACTTCGAGTTCCAGGTGGAGGAGCCGGTTCACCCACTGGGCGGTTCCAGCCCACAGTACCCCGAATCGCTGCGTGCCAGCGGTGAAGAGGGTGAAGTGCTCGCCGAGTTTGTGGTGAACGAAAGCGGGCGCGTTGAGATGAGCACCTTCAAGGTTCTGAAATCGTCGAACCCGGCGTTTACCACGGCCGTGCGGAAGGCCCTTTCGGGAATGCGATTCCGGCCGGCGAAGATCGGCGGGCGGAGCGTCTCTCAGGTTGTCCAGCAGCCATTCCAGTTCACGTTGAACAAGCAGTAGATCCGGCTATCATCGCCGGGCTGTTGAAGGTTTGAGGGCCGTGAGTCATTTTCACGGTCCTCTCTTTTTATGGACTGCTATGAGACTGTACGTGCGCGCGCTGATCGTTCTATTCCTGCTCGGTTCCGCTCTTTCGGCCCAACCTGTCAGCGGGAAGCGGTATAACCGGATCATCATTCGCAATGCCACAATCGTGGACGGGAGTGGAACGCCAGCGTCCGGCCCGGCCGACATCACGATCGAGGGTAACCGGATTGCAAGTATTGCGTGGCGTGATCCGGTGGCCAGAAATGGCGGGACCAATGTGTCGGGTGGTGGAACCAGCGCGAGCTCGGGAAGCGTGGATGTCGAGATTGATGCGACGGGAAAGTATGTGCTTCCGGGCTTAATCAACGCTCATGCTCACATTCAGGACGAGCGCGGCCGGATCCCGCAGCCGCTGGAGTACGAGTTCAAGATCTGGCTGGCGTGCGGAATTACGAGCGTGAGGGAAGTTGGAAACGACAATGTCCGCGCGCTGCTGGAGCTGCGGGACCAGAGTCGCGCGAATTCGATTGAAGCCCCGAGAATTTTTGTATATGCCCGTTTTTCGAATCCGCCGGCGCCCAGGACTCCGGATGAAGCCCGGGCGCGCGTACGCATGTACAAGGAAATGGGTGTGGACGGGATCAAGCTGCTGGGCGCCGACAGGGACGTCATGGGGGCGATGGAAGATGAAGCTCACAAGCTTGGGCTCCGCATCGCGCATCATGTCGGTGTTGAGGAGACCAACGCATGGGATGATATCAAGTTCGGAACGACGAGCATCGAGCACTGGTACGGAATTCCGGACGCAGCAATTGCCGATCGTGTACAAAACTTTCCCCCGGCGTATAACTATCGCGACGAAGTGGACCGTTTTCGGTACGCCGGACACCTGTGGCGGGAAGCGGACCCGGATCGTCTCGGCAAGGTTCTCGACGGGATGATTGCGGCGAAGGTGGCATGGGTCCCGACATTTGACATCTACGAAGCGAGCCGTGATTTACAGCGTGCGCAGACTCAGCCCTGGTTCAGGGATTATCTGCATCCTACGCTCGAGGAATACTTCCGCCCAAACTCGGCGAACCACGGATCGTATTTCCTGGGCTGGACTTCAACCGATGAAACTTTCTGGAAGGAGAACTACCGGATTTGGATGAGCGCAATCCGCGAGTTCGAGCGTCGTGGCGGAATTGTCGGGGCGGGAGACGACGCGGGGTTCATCTACCAGATGTATGGCTTTGGGCTCATTCGCGAGCTGGAACTGCATCAGGAAGCAGGGTTCAACACGATCAAAGTCATTCAGCATGCGACGGGCAACAATGCACTCATACTCGGTCAGGAGAACAACCTGGGGAGAGTCCGGGTCGGTTATCTCGCGGATCTAATTGTTGTAAACGGAAACCCGCTGGAAAACATCAAAGTGTTGTATCCCACAGGAGTGGATGTTGTACGGGATGGAAAGCAGGTGCATACCGGCGGCGTTGAGTGGACAATCAAGGACGGCATTCCATACCATGGTCCGACTTTGATGAAGCAAGTGAAAGACATCGTCGCAAAGGCGCGGGCTTCTCGCGGCATGTAGGCCAACGTTCCCGGACAGGAAAGAAGAAGCGCAGTCGATTACTCGGCTGCGCTTTTTCTCTTTAGGAACAAGTTCAGCTCTGGAACTGATCCAGGCTGGAATTACCGTTGTCGTTCTGCGAGGAACTGGAGCGCTCGGCGTTAACGCGATTGCGTGATGCTTCGCCGCCTTTCCGACCCGCGACCCGAGCTTCTTCGCTCGTGAATTCGTGGGCGGTGCCTTTCTGGTGAGCTGCACGTCCGCCCTTGGAAGCGATTTCACGCTGCTTCGCCGGGTCCATTGCCGCGAACCCACGCTGGGCGCGCGTTCCTTCCACTCTCGAGCCGAATCCCTGGTTGTGTTGATCTGCCATCCTACCTCCCAAAACCGCCACGCGGTTGCGCAAAGATTGTCGTATTAGCCGCTTTAGCGGCACTCGATCTGGCTGCATAAGGCGCAAAGTACAGGCCGCAATTGCGAAGCGGCCCGAATTCGGCCGGTTGAGGCCCTGTCTGGCGCTCCAACTTGAAGGAACGGGATGTGCGACCGCTAGCCGACATTGGGGTTTCATTGGCGTCTTGCAGGGCTATCTTTGCGACCATGGCGGTTTTGCCAATGATTTTTGAACGAGCACTGAGGTTAAATGGAACAAGCCGATCTGGAGATGATGGCCAAAATCGAGGTTCTCGCGGATCTCGAGCCGGTGGTCCACGACCTAATGGTCGCCCACGAGGCAAAACGGATCCTCTGGTTTCCAAGTGAATTGCTAAATCCCGCTCCGGGAGAAGATCCGGAGAAACATGTGAAGGATCTGCGTGCGCGTGCGCGTGGAATCAGTGACCCTGCACGGGTCGCTCTCGCGCTGAACCTTTTAACGGAAGAAGGACTTCCGCATTTCCATCGTCTCCTCGCCGTTTATCTGGGAAATGCGAGTCACTGGCAGAAGTGGACAAATCTCTGGACTGCGGAAGAGGATCGTCATGGGGCGGTACTGCACGATTACGTGCATGACGCCAAGGTGTTCGACGGTGTGGTGATTGAGAAAATGCAGTTCGACTACATCAGGGCTGGGTTCGAGCCTTCGTGGGACAAGGATCCATATCGTGTATTTGTGTACACGTCACTTCAGGAGAGAGCGACGCAGGTATCGCACGCGAATACGGGAAAGCTCGCTTCAGAGTATGAGCCGACGATTGGGACTGTGCTGTCGAACGTCGCAAAGGAAGAAGCGCGGCATTACACGTTTTATCGGACGATCTTCAAGGAAGTGTTGAAGCGGGATCCGAATACGGCACTGGATTCGGCAGCGCGCGTGATGCCCGCGATCGATATGCCGGGGGTGAACATGCCACATTTCCGCGAGCTGGCTGATGTGGTTCGCCGCGCGGGAATTTATGGGCCCCGGGACTATCTCAAGATCGTCGAGGAGCAGATCAAGTTTTGGGCAGTCGACACGATGGAGGGTCTCAACGAAGTCGGGCGAAAGGCGCAGGAGAAGATCATGGAGATTCCAGCGCGCCTGGAGAGAATTGCTGATGTCATGGAGAAAAAGTCGAAGCCAAAGACTTTTTCCTTTGATGTCATATTCTCGAAAGAGTTCGCGATGGAGTGATGAAATGGCTGCGCGGAGACATTCCCACGCAGCCATACATGTTTTTCAGGGCGTGATTCCGTCGAGGCCTATGGCTTTGGCGGATTTTTGCATTGCGGCTATGACGAAGGCTATGTGTTCGTCGAGGTCAATTCCCAGTTCCTGTGCACCCACTGTGACATCTTCTCGGCTCACTCCCCTGGCGAAGGCTTTGTCTTTCATCTTTTTTCGGACGGACCTGGCTTCGACTTCGTGGACGCTTTTGCTGGGGCGCACAAGTGCTGTCGCGGTGATAAGGCCGGTGAGCTCGTCGACGGCGAAAAGTGTTTTGGCCATCTGGGATGCGCGTGGCGTGTTGCAATATGTCGCGTGGCCCAGAATGGCATCCAAAATGTCTTCGGGGTAGCCACGCTCGCGGAGAACCTTTACGCCACCGGCGGGATGTTCTTCGGTCGGTGAGTGGGCATTGTTGGGAAAGCGCTCGTAGTCAAAGTCGTGGACCAACCCGGTCGTTCCCCAGCGATCTGCGTCTTCGCCGAATTTTTCGGCGTAGGCGCGCATGGCGGCTTCCACAGAAAGCATGTGCTTTCGAAGTGAGTCGCTGGCGGTGTATTCGTGAACCAGAGCGAGTGTTTCTTCGCGGGATGGAAAGTCTGTCATGTGTCGAATGTAAGGGGCACTCGGCGGTCTGCAATCACCCGCATTTGGAGACGCGGGGAACAACAGTGAAGGCGATGTCTGCAACCGCCTGCATGGCAATGAGCCCGACAAGCATGGCATTGACGGCGAATGTATTGCGGTTGGCGGGCCGAAATGTCGTGCGGTACATCCACCAACCCCAGAAGATCACGAGGGATTCAAAAACAAAATCCAGGAGCGGACGCGAAAACAGCCGGAGGCCTATGAGTGGTCCGCCTGTCCATGTCGGCTTGAGCCCCGTCACGAGGTCGCCGAGCATGTGGGAAATCACGAGCAATGCGAGGACCTTTGAGAGGTACCAGCTGCCGTACACCAGGCGTCCAACAAGGGCGGCAGCAGTGGCGATGACGGTAATGGCGGCGAAAGAATGTGACAGCATTGCGGGATTAAAAGTTCCGGGGCGCGCCGCACAAACTGCGGCGTCCATCCAGTCGGGCGCTTGCGACGCAAAAATCAGCAGCCAGAGCGGTACGATTGGAGCCCAGCGCTTCGCAGAAATCCCGAGAGCAACATGGCCGGCATACATCAGCGCCTTGCCCTGCGATCAATGACAACGGCGAACAGCAGGCCGGCCAGTGTTGCGATTGCCAGCTTCCATGGGCCGGCAATGGAAGACAGGAACTCAATAATTTTCACTTACCGCAGGAACCGGCGCGCGAGCTGCTCGAGCCGCTCGTCGCCTTCCGCTTGCGCACGCTGAAGAATCTTGCGCACGTGTGGAAAGAGCCGTGGCTCGCCCCAATAGTAACCCGTTGCGGCTTCACCACTGCCGGTATCACCCGCGACCGCGGAACTGATTATGGCGTCGGCGGCAGCAGCGTCGAATCCCGGGTCGTCGCGATCCGGGAGATTGAATCTCGCGCCTGGACTACCCCAGTGCCCCGAATCCTCTTTTGTAAATGCGCGTGACATGTTTCAGTGACTTGCAGGACGCACGCCAGAATTCCAAACCGAATCTGCTTGATCCAGGTGACGGTGCTGGTGGACCGCAACGATTACGAGTGCCGAGAAAATGTTGTACCTAACCTTGGTGTTGAATGGTGAAACGATTTTGACTTTATCGATGCCGAGAGTCCTGGATACTTTGGCCAGCCCAACCAAAATTCTCTGGCAATCTTCGAATTCACGGACAAGCTGATCGCCGGAGACTCGGCCGCTCGGCGTGAACTCGGTAGTTGTTGGCATCTTACCGATCTTCAATTTCCCGATTCTGCGCATACGTCCGGTCATTGCTCCAAGCAGGCCACCAACAAAATCCCGTCGAAATGTCCTGTCGTCTTTGCTTCGCGGCGGAGCCTTTTCCAGCCCAGCGCGAATAACGGGTATGTAGGCATTGGACGCCATGTTCAGGTGCTCTACGCACTCCGCGACCGACCAGCTCGTCGGGTCATTGTGTTTCTCCCATGTTTCTTCAGGCAGATCGAGGGCGAGGCGCCTGACTCGCGCGAGCGCGGACTCGAAATCGGCAACGATTACTTCGATTTGCGAATGGGAACTTGGCATTTTTAGGATATGTTATTGAATGAACGTCACTCATCTTGAATGTTCGGCATGCGGCACAGAGCATGAGCGTGGCAAGCTTTGGAACCTGTGTATAAAGTGCGGCAAACCGCTCCTTGTCCGCTATGACCTGAAGGCGGCTGGCAAGGGAATGACGCGGGAGGGGCTGTCGTCGAGACCCTCCACCATGTGGCGATACGCGGACGTGCTGCCTGTTCAAGACCGCGCGAATATCGTAACGCTTGGCGAAGGATTCACCCAGCTCCTGCACGCGTCGCGTCTTGGCGAGAGCCTCCGGCTGAAACGCCTGTACATAAAGGACGAATCCACAAATCCTACCCAGAGTTTCAAGGCACGCGGAATGGCTATGGCCGTGTCGATGGCGAAGGAGCTTGGTGTGAACAAACTTGCCGTTCCTTCGGCGGGAAATGCGGGAGGCGCTCTTTCAGCCTACGCAGCGCGCGCTGGAATTCCCGCATTCATCTTCATGCCGAGGGACACTCCGCGGGCGAACATTGTGGAGTGTGAACAGACTGGTGCCGAGGTGACGCTGATAGACGGCTTGATCACCGACTGTGGCGCGGAGATCGGGAGGAGGAAGGAGGTGGAAGGGTGGTTCGATGTCTCTACGCTCAAGGAGCCCTACCGGGTCGAAGGAAAGAAGACGCTTGGCTACGAGTTGGCGGAGCAGCTGGGCTGGGTCCTTCCTGATGTGATTATTTATCCGACCGGTGGTGGAACGGGCTTGATCGGGATGTGGAAGGCGTTCGATGAGATGCAGGAGCTTGGGTGGATTGATGCGCGCCGGCCTCGAATGATTTCAGTGCAAGCCGATACCTGTGCGCCGATTGTGCGCGCTTTCGAAGAGGGTAAGGAATACGCTGCGGAGTTCGAGAATGCGGCGACAGTTGCTTCAGGCCTGCGCGTTCCCAAGGCCATTGGTGATTTCCTTATCCTCCGGGCCGTACGGAGCTCGGGTGGAAGAGCGATCGCTGTCAGCGACGCAGAAATGATTGATGCAGTTCGCGAAATCGGGTCGAGTGAGGGGGTATTCGTTGCGCCCGAAGGTGCTGCGTGCCTGCCGGCGCTGAGGAAACTGATAGAACTTGGCGAGGTAAAGCAGGACGAGCGGGTCGTCCTTTTCAACACTGGCGCAGGAGTCAAATACCTGGATCTTTTTTAGGCTATTTGTATCCGTTGACCCCGGCCCATTATCGGATCCCCACGAGTTTGTGTGTCTGGATACTCAATCTCCACTTCGGATGCGACATGCAATACTGGATTGCGAGCTGTGTATTCTCGTAGGCATTCGGACCGTCCATCGGCTGGAGAAAAAAATGATGGAAGGCAAGTGATGAAAACTTTTCAGGCATTGCACCGGATTGTGGATACACCAGCTTCAATTCATCCCCCGCTTTAATGACCAGGTCCGCGCCGGCCTTCGGGCTCACGCAAATCCAGTCAATACCAGCAGGTGGATTCTGCGTCCCGTTTGTTTCAACTGCAACGGCGAATCCTCGGGAATGGAATTCCGTAACAAGTGTTTCATCGAGCTGTAGGAGGGGCTCGCCACCGGTGCAGACTACAAACTTCTTGTTTCCGTCGTTGTC
Organism: Gemmatimonadaceae bacterium; assembly: GCA_046595175.1. GTDB lineage: Bacteria > Gemmatimonadota > Gemmatimonadetes > Gemmatimonadales > Gemmatimonadaceae > UBA4720. The sequence continues at coordinate 5,413 of JBKJPM010000145.1, read as the reverse complement.
GTCGCCCTTCCACTTTGAAGCCACTGCATTTACCAGATCAAATGCGGAGGCAAACTTGCCTCCCTCGTCGCCGAGCCCAAAAAAGTCGGTGTCGCAGAACTGGCAAATAGCGCGATGACGATCTTCCTCTCTCCCTGTCCAGAGATTGCAGCCCGAGAAGCGACAGAAAACAGCCGCCTTGCCGGCATTCGCACCTTCGCCTTGAAGCGTGTAGAAAATCTCCTTCACGGCGTAGGTCATGCCGTCACGTACTCCGCTGGATCTTCGAGACCGGCTTCAGAAAATCCTCGCAGGCGGAGAACGCAGGCGTCGCATAATCCGCACGCCCTCCCCTCAGTGTCAGGAGCATAGCAGCTGGATGTGAGCGAGTAGTCGATGCCCAGCGCTGTTCCAACCATGACAATCTCCCTTTTGGTCATGTCGATCAACGGGGCTCGAATATGAATTGGGGCACTACCTTCCACGGCGGCTTTGGTGCCAAGGTTGGCAACGCGCTCGAATGCCGTAATGAATTCAGGGCGGCAGTCGGGATAGCCACTGTAGTCCAGCGCGTTCACCCCGATGAAAATTTCATGAGCGTTCGAGACTTCCGCGAATGCCAGAGCGTACGAAAGAAAAATCGTGTTTCTCGCCGGTACATAAGTGATCGGGATTTCCGCTGTCTCGCACCGAAGATCACGTCCCATGGGAACGGGAATGTCATCGGTGAGCGCTGAGCCCCCGAAGGTTCTCAGGTCAATGTTGGCGATGACATGGCGTTTCACCGAGTATTTCTTCGCCAATGATGATGCTCGCCGAAGTTCAATTTCGTGGCGTTGACCATAACTGAAAGACAGCGCGAAGATACTGTATCCCTCCGTTGTGGCCATGGCCAAGACCGTTGCCGAATCGAGACCGCCGCTCAGGAGCACCACCGCATTTCTCTGCATCAATCAAAATCCAGATATTCGTTTGACAGGCGTCGTGCGTAGTAAACGCCCGCGGCGGTTCCAATAAGACTCAGGAACAAGCCGGTGCCGAGGCCGAATCGCGCTCCGATCCACCAGCCGAGCCATCCTCCGAGATTCGCGCCAAGAAAGCCGACCAGCCATTTCATCAGCCGCAGCCCTCGGCGAACTCCGCTTCAGGGGTTCTTCCAGAGCGGAAGCGAATTACCTTGCTGCCGTCAGTCTCGAAAATGATTCGAGTTGAAGAATTGGTGGATGAGGGTACCGTCATGTAGTGGCCGTCCGTGTACTTGTGCGGCGTAACATTTACCGAGCTGCCGTACAACAGCTTAATCTGGTTCTCGGTGTCGCCGATTCTGGCACCCATTTCTGATTTCACAGATCCCGAAAGAACATCCACTCGCGCGAGTGATCCGCGGGTGAACATGAGAAGGGCGCCTTCGGGGAGTGAGGATGATCGCGCGTATGCGCATTCCGATGTGTCAGCGTCCGGCGGCGCGTTCAATTTGGGGACAAGAGCGCGAACTTCGGCCAGGGACATTCCGGCGTGCAGGGGACCAAGCCCCTGCGCCGAAATTTTCCAGGACGAGATGTTGTCAATGCGGCCGGCGGGCTGTTCCATGACGACAGGACTCACGGGCACAGAGTCTGGAGTAAGCTGGTCGAGTCTGGGCGCTTCCGACTTGCAGCCGGCGAGTGCGAGCAGGCACAGAACTGCAGGTGTAAGTTTTCGCATTACTGGATTATACACAATGAACAACTGGCGGGCTCCGCACGTACCTGCGTAAGCCCGTTGAAGTTAAATTATGGCTTCTCCCAGGATATAAAATGACATTCGCTCGTCGAGGCTTGCTACTTGTTGGCGTTACTGCGCTATCAGCGTGCTACCCATTTCTTGGTGGTTCGAGGCCTGGAATTACGGGTGCAGCGATCACTGCTACCGATTTGCGGACTCGCCTGGGGATTTACGCGGATGATTCGATGCTGGGTCGCGGTGCCGGAACGATCGGCAATCGCCGGGCGACTCAGTATATCGCGAACCAGTTTGCGAAACTCGGACTGGAACCGGCCGGGGACAGCGGGACTTTTTTCCAGAATATCAATCCCGCACCGACCGCGCGCTTCGACATGACCAAAGCCCCGCCGAATAGTGCGCGGAATGTCGTTGCAATCCTGCGTGGAAGCGACCCAAAATTGCGGAACACTTTCGTCGCAGTGGGCGCGCACAACGACGCTATCGGTTTGGTAAAACCGCTCGATGCGGATTCGGCGCGCGCAGTCAACATCGTGCTGAATCGAAAGAAAAACGAGCTTGGACGATCTGTTACTGCGCCTGAACGTGATTCGATTATCGCGAAGGTGACCAAGGCATGGACGCTTCGGACGCCAAGAATCGATTCCATCGTGAATGGCGCCGACGATGACGGATCGGGAACAGTGGGGTTATTGGAGATTGCCGAGGCTTTCGCGAAAAGCGGAACTCGTCCTCGCAGGTCGATCCTGTTTGTGTCACACACGGGGGAAGAGAAGGGCCTGCTCGGATCGCGCTGGTTCACGGATCATCCAACGGTGGAGCGGGATTCGATCATTGCGCAAATCAACATTGACATGATTGGGCGCGGCGGGGCCGAGGACATAAATGGCGGCGGGCCTGATTATCTGCAGCTTATCGGCGCGCGCCGCCTTTCCACGGAGCTCGGCGAGTTAATTGATCAGGTGAATTCTGCGCGCAGCCAACCGTTCAAGTTCGACCTCACATGGGACGCGAATGGACATCCGGAGCGGATATACTGCCGAAGTGATCACGCGAACTACGCGCGGTTCGGAATTCCTGTCGCGTTTTTCTGGACCGGGCTACACGCGGATTACCATGAAGTGACGGACGAAGTTCGGTTTATCGATTTTGAGCACATGAGTCGTATCACCGGATTTTTGCACGATGTGGTGGAGAGGGTGGCGAATCTGGATCATCGGCTTCCGCTGGATAAACCAAAAACGGACCCTGCGGCGCGCTGCATCCAGTAGGGAGACGCCGTGTTCAGCGGCGATGTGGCGCCGCCGTGATACAGCCGAGCCCCGCCCGGTTTCGCGCAAACCAGCGGTAGAACTTTTCTGCAAGCGGGCGGATGAAGGGAATCGTAAAAAGCCATGTGATGAAAAATCCGCTGGGTAGAACGTTGAGGATTTGCTCAAGCGCCGCCGCTCCATGCCAGGTTTTCCCATCAGATGTGCGAATGACTTGAACTGATTCAGCGTAGGCGCGCGCGGGAATCCACGGAAAACGCGCTGCAATTCCGGGTGTATGCGAAGGCACCGCCTCAAGAATAAAATTCCTGTCCCACTTCTCGACCAGACCTATAAGGCGCTTGCACACGTCGCAGATTCCATCGTACACCACGATGTAGTCGCGTTCCCCGTCCTGCGCGCTCACTGTGTGCTTGCCGGCTGCTGCTGGGTGAGGCAGTGCAGCGTGCCAAGGCCCCAGACAAGATCGACGGCATGCACGCCAATCACATCGCGATCCGGGAAATGCTCGGCGAGTATGTCAATCGCTCTGTGGTCATTCCTGTCATTAAAGGTTGGAACAATCACAACCCCATTTGCGATGTAAAAGTTCGCATAACTGGCCGGGAGACGCTCTCCGTTCATAAACACAGGACGCGGATATGGAAGCTGTATTATCTCCATTGGCTCATCCATCGCGGCAAGGTGAAGTCTGCGCAAGTTGTCGACGGAGCGAAGATGATTTTCATCGTTCTCGTCTTCTTCGTATGCAAGAGTGACGACCCCCGGCGCGAGGAAGCGCGCGATGTCGTCGATATGCCCGTGTGTGTCGTCGCCGACGCAGCCTTCACCGAGCCATAGTGTTCGCGACACACCGAGGTATTCAGCGAAAGCGCGCTCGTAGTCATCGCGGTTCATTCCAGGATTGCGGACCTGAGCGTCGCTAAGCAGCCACTCCTCGGTAACGAGTAGTGTTCCTGCGCCATCACAGTCGATCCCACCGCCTTCGAGGATCAATCGCTCTCCGTTGTCCGGCCGGAGGGCCTCCGCCCGCGGAAGGCTTGTGATTGTTTCCACCACGCGACCAACTTCGACATCATCCGCATAATTGTCATACTTGGCCCAGCCGTTGAATCCCCAATGAATGAGCTCGACTGATCCGTCTTCGCGCTGCACGCCTGTCGGACCCGAGTCGCGGAGCCAAACACGATCTGTCGGTGCCAGGTGAAGCCGGTACCCGGATTCCATCACTCCGTGCGCTGCAAGCGCGCGACTCGCTTTGTCACGAACAACTTCATTGTGACAGAGAATCTCGACACGCTCATAGTTGTGCAGCACCCGGACAATTTCCGCATACACCCATGGAATCGCGCCCAGCTTGCCGGGCCAATCGGGTTCGTGGTGCGGCCAGGCAATCCAGGTTGCCTCGTGCCGCTCCCATTCCGCGGGCATCCGGCGCATCGCCATCAGCCGAGATACCGGTTGAGAATCGGGCCGTAAGCGTCGATGCGACGGTCGCGAAGGAACGGCCAGTTCCGCCGTGTTTCTTCTATGAGCGCTGCATCACACTTCGTGACGAGCACTGCCGGTTCGGTTCCGGCCTCAGCGAGTATTCTCCCAAATGGATCGCTTATGAACGAGTGCCCGAAGAATTCAATTCCATCGGTTCCAGGTTCATCCTCGTGTCCGACGCGGTTGGGCGACGCTATGTAAACGCCATTTGCAATTGCGTGCGCGCGCTGTGCGGTGCGCCATGCATCCACCTGTGCGGCGCCGAATTCCGCTTTCTCGGAAGGATGCCAGCCGATTGCCGTGGGGTAAAAAATCACTTCTGCGCCGAGAAGACTCGTTATCCGTGCCGCTTCGGGATACCACTGATCCCAGCAGATCAGGACACCGATGGTTGCGTACCGCGTTTTCCAGACGCGAAATCCATTCTGCCCCGGGTGATCTCCCCCATGCGACACATTTGAGTCGCCGGGAGTGAAGTAGTACTTCTCGTAGAAAAGGGGATCGTCGGGAATGTGCATCTTGCGGTAAACACCGAGCAGCGCTCCGTCGGCATCGATGACTGCGGCGGAGTTGCGATACACGCCGGCCGTCTGGCGCTCAAAAACCGGAACGACGATTACAACCTCAAGCTCTTTCGCCAGCTTCTGAAGCCGGTCGACGGTAGGTCCCGGAATGGGTTCTGCAATGTCAAATCGTTCGGACTTCTGTGCCTTGCAGAAGTAGGGAGAATGGAAGAGCTCCTGAAGGCAAATGATCTGCGCGCCCTTTCCGGCAGCCTCGCGGATGCGCTCAATTGCGCGGTCCACGTTTGCGGTCGCGTCCGATCCTACCTTGTCCTGGATTATTCCGATGGTAAAAGTCTTGGCCATAGTGAGAAAAGTGACAGGTTGGATACTGGGCAGGAAGTGGGCGAGATGCCGGGGCAGTGCAGAGCTGGACGTCTTATTGCA
>JBKJPM010000144.1:0-5598 GCA_046595175.1 Gemmatimonadaceae bacterium | reverse complement strand
AAGAGTCGTTTCGCTTTTTGGAGAGCTGCACGGTGACAGAGTCGTGGACGCCCCGCGCAGGCTTGAATTACTTCCATACAGTCTTGGCAAGATCACGCGTGAGCCTGGAACAACCCTGAATCCCTTTTACTCTCGCAACGCAACCGGCGCCTCGGCCGGCGCCGACCTAAAGTACGGGATCACATCAAGCCTTACCCTTACCGCAACGATCAATCCCGATTTCGGTCAGGTTGAAGCTGACCCTTCGGTGGTAAATCTAGGTTCGTTCGAAACGTTTTTTACCGAGAAGCGGCCCTTTTTTACCGAAGGCTCGGAGATCTTCCGTTGGCCGATGGCGCCTGAAGGATCTGGTTTCTACTCTCGCCGAATCGGACGGGCACCGCAGCGAATGGCTTCGATACCGATGAACGGATACGGAGACGCACCCATAACGGCACGCATTCTCGCTGCTGCCAAAGTCTCGGGCAAGACGGCGAATGGATTGGGATTCGGAATACTTCACGCCCTCACCGAGGAAGCCACTGCCCAAGTTTCCAACGCGACAGGCGCAATTACAAGCGAGCCTGTAGAGCCGTTGACAAACTATTCAGTGATTCGATTGACGCGCGATTTCCGCGGAGGTCGAAGTGGAGTCGGCTTCATTGGCACATCTACTCTGCGACGTCTGTCCGATGCCCGACTGGAATTCCTGCGCGACAATGCGTTCACTTCAGGGGTCAACTGGTTCCACAGATTCGGGAACAACCAGTACCAGACGACGGGCTGGCTCGTCGGTTCCGCGCTTCACGGAAATGCGAGCGCGATCAATAGCGTCAAGCGAAACTCCGTGCACCGGTTTCAGCGTCCGGACGCTTACCATATCGATTTTGATACGACTGCCAGTTCGATGGCCGGATGGGGAGGCGAGAGCACGACGAAGAAAATTGCCGGGAGCAGGGTTTGGGCTGCGGCAATCGGAATTCGTTCTCCCGGGCTCGACGTAAATGACATTGGATTCCAGTCCTTCGCCGACCTGGTTTACACGCGCGCGAATTTCGGATACCGGCATTTTCAGCCGAGCCGTCTTCTGCGAAGCTGGATATTCGATTCCAACTGGATTCCCGGCTGGAGTTTCGGCGGAGAGCAGGTGAGAAACACGCTCGACGCAACAATTGCGGGAACGGCCCGAAATCTTTCGACGGGCTCTCTGTTTGTGCAGACATGGCTTCCTGTTACGACCCCGTGGGATCTGCGTGGCGGTCCGGGATTGAAGCTCCCGCAATACACTGACTGGTCGCTCTCCCTGGGAACCAATTCCCGGCTGCGAGTCAGTTATGATTTCACTAACAACGGAACCTGGCTCAACGAAAGCGCAGGGTATTATTTCGCGCTTATGCCAAGGGTGAGCTTCCGTCCCTCGGTGGCGACGACATTCTCATTGGCACCGCGTGTTGTCTGGAATCGCAACCAGGCCCAGTTCATTCGCACGAGTACCGTCGCTGGAGTTCCGCACTACATCATGGGCGACTTGCACCAAATGACCGGTGCTCTCGTTGCGCGAGCAAGCATTGCGATTTCGCCGACGCTTGCATTCGATGTGTACGCACAGCCTTTCGTGAGCGGCGGCACCTATCGGTCGATCAAGGAGGTTACGGCTCCCGGCGCACCGAACTACGCGGCCCGATATACAACATTTGCCCCGAGCCGCATCACCTTCAGTCGGGCAACCAACCGCTACTCGGTCGACTTGCAGCCGGACGGAGTGGTGGATTTCACGCTCCCGAGTCCGAACTTCAATGTTCGCCAGCTCCGGTCGAACGCAGTAATGCGCTGGGACTACCGCCCCGGTTCCACCGTCTACCTGGTTTGGACGCAGGCCCGCGACGACGACCACCTGGATAACGGGGTCTCTTTGAATCGCGACTTTAATCGTTTATTCGGTGTGCCCGCGAAAAACATTCTTCTGCTGAAGGTCAGTTACTGGCTGACGCCCTGAGGATTCCATGGCTAGGTACGTAGCGAAACCGTACTGGCCCAAGTTTCGCCATTGCATGATCGCATGCGCAAACTCATCACATTCGCCGTTCTTTTTGTTGTCGCCGCCTGTAAGCGCGGAGACAACCAGTCTGCCACTACCCAGAACTGGTCACCCGCGGAGCTGAAGTCGGTTCGCGGAATTCCATCCGCCGACATCAAGGCTGCGCTTCAGCAGCGGATCGAGGCCGGCAAACCCTCCCAGCTGAGTGACGACCAATGGGGGCACGCAAAACGTTTGTACAAGATTTACAGCAACAATCCGCTCTGGCTGTCCGACGGCGGGCTGCACGAGGCGCGGACTAGATCGCTTACAAAGGCCCTGCTCAACGCGGAAGGCGAAGGGATGCGGATGGACGTTTACCCGATCGGTGCGCTGGCGAAAGCGATAATCTCCGCCAAGCAGGATAAACCGACGGCAGCGCAGTTGGCAGAAGCCGATGTTCTGCTTACCGCTTCATACGCTTCGCTCGGCGAAGACATGCTAACCGGTCAGGTCAAGCCAAAGGCGGTGAATCAAAGCTGGTTCATCGATCCCCAGGAAGAAAACGTGGACAGCGCACTTGTCCGGAACCTTCGAGTCGAAGCTCTCGATAAGTCCCTCGCGACTATGCGGCCCGCAGATGATGACTACGGCGCTCTTCGTCAGCAGCTTGTGCGCTATCGCCAGATACTCGCAAAGGGCGGATGGCCCGGCATTCCGGCGGTAAAAGCAATGAAGCCGGGACAACCAATCAATCCGCAGATAGCTACCGCACTTCGTGCGCGTCTCGCCGCCGAAGGAATCCTCGCCGCTGATTCAGGCGCTGCAACCAAGAGCGGAGTTTATGATGCAGGACTGGCGGCCGCTGTGGCCGAATTCCAGACGCGTCACACTATCGGCGTGGACAGTATGCTTGGAAAGGAAACGCTCGACGCACTGAACAAATCCGCCGCCTACCGCATGACGCAGATCGTTGCCAACATGGAGCGATACCGCTGGCTGCCCCGAGCACTTGGCCAGCGATACATCTTTGTCAATGTTCCTGCGTTCAAACTCGAAGCCTACGACAAGGGCGAGCTGGCGTTGGTGATGAAAGTGATCGTGGGGCAGGAATACGAAGACAAGGCAACGCCGGTTTTTGCCGACTCCATGGAGTTCGTTGTCTTCCGTCCATACTGGAACGTGACGCCCGACATAGCGGAAAAGGAGATTTTTCCGAAGCTATCCGACGAGTACATGGCGACCAACAATTACGAGATTTACATGGAAGGCGGAGCACGCCGCATCAGACAGAAACCGGGACCAAAGAATTCGCTGGGTCTTGTGAAATTCCTCTTCCCGAACGACTTCAACATTTATCTACATGATACGCCGAACCACGCGCTCTTTCAGGAAGATGTGCGCGCATTCAGTCACGGATGCATAAGGCTCGAGAAGCCCGATAAGCTCGCGGAATTCGTGCTCGGCTGGCCACTGGACAAGGTCCAGCAGCAGATGCAGAGCGGGCCGGATAACAAAACCATCAAGCTTTCCAAGAAGCTGCCTGTTTATATCGTCTATGCGACGACGTTCATGGTCAATAACAATCTGCATTTCGGAAATGACCTGTACGACCGTGACAATTCCCTCGTAAAAGCAGTGGCGCCGGCGGCAATGCCGAGCGCTGAGGTCGTTGAAGCTGTGAAGGCACTGAAGCGAATTGCGGAGCGCTGATTAGTCAGCGCTCGCGGGCGATCTTCAGCGATAGTGAAAAAACCAAACCTCTCCGCCTCCCGCAGGGTCAGGCCCGATGAAAATTTGCGAGCAGATCCGTGGCCCATGATCCGCGCCGGCAACGCCCTGGCCGCAAGAAGTATCCGAACGAGAGGGTTCGAAGAAAAATCAGCGCGGGCAATGGCGTCAAATGTCCGACCAGGCGATGCGCCAACCCTCAGCTTGTGACGCTCCGACGCATCAAAACTTGGCATGAGATCATCTATCAGCATGCTCGAAGATACGAGTGTGAGCGGGATCACGAAGTCCCTTGATGAGGATCCACGCGCTCAGGGGCAGGTAGAAAAGGATCATTGGCATGTCGAAGACCCACAAATTTACAATCGTTGAAAAAGCGGGCCTCGTCAAATAGGCCAAAGCGCAGAACATACACCACGCCGACGATGCAATTCCGTAAAGCGCGAGTGCTCGAGGGATATAGCCGGACTTGAGCCATAGCCATGCAAATAGAGTGGATGAGAGCGCCCAGAAGGTGAGTCCGACATAGTACTGATCCCAGAGTGCTGCCGAGTTCAGCCCCACAAGTCCCTGGATCGGGCCGGCTCCGAGTGTGTCGACGTATTTCGGATCGCTGGCCAGGTGCAGAATGTTCAGGTAGCCGAACACCATCAGAAGGGCGGTCACCAGATAAACCAGCTTGGAGACACTGGCCATCAGAGCAACTCGCTGATTGACGGGACGAAGTGCTACATATAGCGCCGAGATAAGAACCACAAAGCCCATGCAATAGGCGAGGTCAAAGATGATGCTCGTCCGAAAGAGCGGTTCGGCAGCGGCGACGCGCCTGACTGTTTCCGCAGGGTTCCCTTTCACGAACATCCCGCCACGCATCCCGAAATTCGCATAGACAACGAAGGCCATCGAGACGGGGAACACCCATGCCGCTACCCTTGCCGCAGAGCGCTGTGAGTCGGTGACGCCGATAACCTGATCCGCCATTCCATCTCCTGTTCGCCGGCAAAGCGGGGTATTCCCGCCATTCAGGCATTCACTACAAAACTACGCAATAACTAGATTTTTAGTTTCAAGGCGTTGTCAGCACCCTCGCTGCTTCGGCCCGAACAATATTCCAGACATTTCGAATGTGGTCATCGGTTGTAAGGAGATTCCCGAAACCGGCGCGCATTGACGTCTTTCCGCGAAGCGAGGTGTAGGTGAGAAATGCCTTGCCGCTTTCATTTACGCGCTCGACGATTTCCCGGTTAATTCTGTTCAGCGCCTCGGGGTCTGCGCCGGCGGGTTCGAACCGGAAGCACACGATCGCCATGTTGAGTGGCGTTGCCAAGTGAAAACTTTCGTCACCCGAGATCAGTTTCGCGAAGACTCCGGCCGCGCGGCAATTTTCCCGGATGCGTGACTCTATGCCGCTCCGACCGAACGCGCGGAAAACCATCCATGCCTTCAATGCCCTGAACCGGCGCCCCAGCTGAATCCCGAAATCCATATAGTCGTGCTGCGAAGACTCGGTTGCCGCACCGCGCAAATACTCCGGCGTTAGTGAAAAGACACCGCGGACAGTTTCCGGATTTTTCAGAAACAGAGCGCTGAAATCCAGCGGGACGAACAGCCACTTGTGTGGGTTCAAGACGATTGAATCCGCGGCTTCCAGTCCCTGCGTCACCCGGCGTCCCTCAGGAAGAACGCCAAACGCTCCGCCATATGCGCAATCCACATGTAGCCACAAATCAAATTCAGTGCAGATCTGCGCAATTTCCGGAACGGGATCGGTACTGGCTGTTGACGTGGTTCCCACAGTTGCTATGACGCCCATCGGGGTCAGTCCATACTCAATGTCGTCTTGGATCGCCGAGCGTGGTGCGTCGGTGCGC
>JBKJPM010000095.1:0-10938 GCA_046595175.1 Gemmatimonadaceae bacterium | reverse complement strand
CCCATGTCGCGCGCGTAGCGTCCAACGATGTCAACACCGCGCGTCTTGGTGTCGATTGCGTTGGTGAAGAATCTCGCGCTTCCAACGCCGGGGAATCCCTGGGCAGCCAGGAAGTTCGTCATCGCAGCGCCCGTAAAGTTTCCCGAGAAGATGATGCGGTCATCGATGTTGATTCTGTAATAATCGATCGTCAAAGAAGCAGCCGGCATCGGCGTAAGCACCAGCCCGAGGCTCTTGTTGATCGATGTTTCGGGTGTGAGCGCCTTCGCGCCAAGCGCCCTCGCCGCTCCGCTTTCAACTGGAAGCGTACGGACTTCGACAGGGACAAGTCCCGCGCCGAAGTTCAGGAAGTTGGTCGCTGTAGCGGAGAAGAACTTCTGGCTTAGCGACGGTGCGCGGAAGCCGTTCTGCAGAGCTCCACGAAGTGCCAGCCATGGGGTGAATGCGTAACGTCCGCTGATCTTCTCGTTCTGCGTTCCACCGAAGTCATCGTAATGTTCGGCCCGTCCAGCAACACCGACCATCAGCTTTTCGAGAACCTTCGCCTCAAAGTCTGCGTACACAGCAAAGCTTGTGCGTCCGTTGTCACTTGCGTCCGACGGGCGGTATCCGGGAAAGCCCTGCGATCCAGGCGCGGGCTGTCCGCCGGCATTGGGACCATCCAGGATCTTGATACCGCCGTCCTTGTACGACGCTTCGTCTCCTGCGCCCATCGCGAAGCCATCGCGGCGGAGCTCACCACCGAGTCCGACGTTAAGCGGGCCGGCAAACTTGTCCATCTCGACAGACCGGACGAAATCGATGTTCAGGATTCGCTGATCGGCTTTGAGGCTGCCTGCAAAGAAATGCGTTGGACTTGCCGCGCCCAACGTTGCGTTGTTCGAGTTGTCGATGTTGTAGTCGAACGTGTTGCGGCCATACGAGCCGCTTACATCCCAGTTCCATTCGGCCGCAGTGCCACGAATTCCGATAGTTCCCGCGCCGTCATCGATGGTGCTGTTGATGAATGGAAGAAATCCATTCGGGAACAGCGCTCGAACAGTGTTGTTGCCGTTCGGCAGACGCCAGTTGGCAGCCGACTCACCTTCACGACGAGTAATTCCAAGAAAACTGTATAGCTGCATTCCGTTCCCCATCGTCGGCAGCGCACCGTTAAAGAACCCGCCAAACTCGTTAACGATTGCATCGCCCAATCGGAAATGGTTCTGGGCGTTGTAGAGAGGATCGATCAGCTTTGGATCCCCCGCGAAGTACTGCGGACGCGTATCCGGCAGCGAGCGGTTGGTTGATCCGCGGTGATTGTACTGACCAGTGACATGGAAAAATCCGTTGTTCGCCAGAACGCTTCCTGTGTTTGCCGCGACTGTCGCCAGGTCGCCGTCGGTCAGGTGGTCCGTCGGGCTCAGGCGCTGGTTGATCGTGTAGCTGGATCCGAGTTGTACCGTCGCGTCCGTGGCTTCATCACTCTTCAGAATGATGTTGATCACGCCGGCTATGGCGTCAGAGCCGTACTGCGCTGCTGCACCGTCACGTAGAATTTCGACGCGCTCGATTGCCTCCGACGGAATTGCGTTCAGGTCAACGCCTGTCGAACCTCGACCGATCGTTCCGTTGATGTTGACGAGTGCGCTTGTATGACGGCGCTTTCCATTGATAAGAACCAGCGTTTGATCCGGGCCAAGGCCGCGGAGTGTCAGCGGACGAACGTGATCACTGCCGTCAGAGATCGTCGGGCGCGGGAAATTGATAGACGGAGCTGCTGCCTGGAGCATCTGCGCCGTTTCAACGCGGCCCGTTCCGGTCAGCTCTGTGTGTGACAGCACGTCAATCGGAACCGGCGAGCTCGCAACGGTCCTGTCTGTTGCGCGCGTTCCGGTAATCACAGCTGCATCGAGCTGAACTCCACCCTTCTGGAGCTGGAAATCGTGGGTAGCACCTGAAGCACCGACGATCACCGTATCCGTCTTGGGCGCGTATCCGATGTAACTGGCGCGGAGGACGTAGGTTCCCGGCGCAGCGGGGATACGATAAGTGCCGTCAAGTCTGCTTTGCGTCCCCGTCGTCGTTCCGGCGACATGAATTCGTACGCCCGAAAGCGGCGCGAGTCCGGTAGCATCGCTGACCTTACCGGTGATTGCCTGAGCATTCGAAATGCCCGCAAAAACCGTCAGACATGTTAGGACAACTACCGCGCGTAACTTGCTCCAGCCGCACGAATAGGGATGGGACATTAGACTCTCCACAGGGATGGGTGACTGCACTGCGTAAATTGGCCGTACTTCAGGTGACAATTTTTAGCTCGGCCGTTCGTTAATGCAATAGAAAATCCCCGCTTTCCCTCAAAAACACGCTCTATAGAACTTGAACTACCTTAGATCTCGGGTGGCATGTCGCTTGATGTGTATGCAAGCGCCACCCTCCAATACGGTAAATAAATGATCCGGGCATCCATCGCTCTTTGTTGCGGAATCGTGCTTTCCAGCGTTCCTGTCTTTGCAGACGGGCAGGCGAAGCCGACTCCTGGCTCGAGACCCATAACAACCGCAAAGTCGGGCGGCCCAAACCACAAGATCGGGGACCGTGTGCAGGTCTACTACGACAAGTGGTATCAGGCCACAATCCGCGAAGTCGGAAAGGGCGACTATGCAGGATTTTACCGCGTTGCATTCAATGACTTTCAGCGCGAGCGATGGGTGGACGACGGCGAGTTGCGCGCGATCCCGGGAGCCTCAAACCATCCCGGAGCATTTCTCAGCGGAGACTACAAGTGCTATCGCCGTGCCCGGCCATCCAAACCCCAGCTAGTGGATGAGCTGTACTTGAAGGCGAACGGTGATTACTGGATGAAGGACAACACAGACAAAGGCTTCTACATGCTAGCCAGCGACAACAAGATCATTCTCCAGGGAGGCGGTCTCGATGACGCAAATGCCCATGTGGATGGGGCCGGCATCCTTCATGTCACATCATCTCGGCATGTCCACTGGGGTGAGAACGAAGCCAAGCAATTGTATTGCATCCTTAAGTAGCTTAAAACTGAAAACCGCCCAGGAAGGGCGGTTTTTTTTAGTTTGGGATTGTGATGGAAATGGGGAAGCGAATCGACGACGGTGGTCGAATCCTGGGCTCCCAACCGGGCCGAAATTCCAAGGACCAACAACATGAACGCTCTAACGCGCATTGACCAATCTGCCTTGATTTAGAGTGATAAGATTTCTTCACCGTTTTTGCAACAAATGTTCCCGTCGGCTAGTTCGGATTTAGCTGCCGGACATCTTCAGCCGACAACCTCGCTTCCATAAAAAGAATGGATCACCACTTCATCAAACTCCTGGGGACGCTTGTCGCAATTATTGTTGCGACTCAGGTGTTCGGAATCATCGCCCAGCGATTCCGCCAACCCTCTGTTCTAGGAGAGCTGGTAGCGGGAATTCTCCTGGGCGGATCGGTGCTGAATGTGATCGATCCTGCGGAGCCCGTAGTTGCAGCATTTGCGGAACTCGGTGTCGTCATACTCCTTTTTGCGATTGGGCTCGAGACGGACCTCCGTCGGCTTCTAAAGGTAGGACCAGCGGCGATTGCCGTCGGAACTGTGGGTGTGATAGTTCCGTTCCTGCTTGGGTACGCGGTTGCCGTGATCCTTGGATTGTCAGTTGTCACAGCTGTCGTATGCGGTGCCGCGCTTACTGCGACTTCCGTTGGAATCTCGGCGCGCGTTCTCTCGGATCTTGGCAGGCTGAATAGCGAAGAAGGTCAGATTGTCCTGGGCGCGGCCGTTTTCGACGACGTGATCGGCCTGATAATTCTCACGATCGTATCGAGCCTTGTTTCCGGTGCCGCGATAACGCTGGCCGGCGTCTCCCTCACGACCGCTGTCGCTGTCGGCTTCATTGTATTTGCGGTTTTCCTGGGTTCCCGTACGATTCCTCCTGTTTTTCGCTACATCGAGACTCTCGAAGTGGCTGGGACCCTGGGCGCCCTCGGCCTCGCCTTCGCTTTCCTCATGGCATGGCTCGCTGCATCCGCGGGTTCGGCGATGATAATAGGCGCGTTTGCCGCAGGGCTGGTTCTGCACAACACCCCGCAGCGCGCGCGCATCGAAAAAGCTGCGACATCGATCGGTCATCTCTTTGTGCCGATCTTTTTCGCGTCCGTCGGAGCGAAGGTAGATCTGTCTTCGCTCGCGGATCCCTTCGCCGTGAAACTCGGTGCGGGGCTTCTGCTAGTAGGGATCGTGGGAAAATTTGCCGCCGGGTTTGCGCCCTTCTGGTTTCGCGGGCAAAAAACGCTCATTGGAATTGCAATGATTCCGCGGGGTGAAGTCGGGTTGATATTCGCGCAAATGGGGATGGCGACCGGTGCGCTCGATACGAGGCTGTTCAGTGCAATTACCATCATGGTGATGGGAACGACTTTCCTCGCTCCGCCGCTTCTCAACAGGTATGGGCGCAGCCTGCCGCCCGGCGAAGCAGACAACCGGCGCGGAAGCGGCGGAGTCGACGATCTAGTCGCGGGATCAGAAGAGATATTCATCCCATGACCCGGAGATTTTGTTTTTTATTGCTCGCATTCGTCGTCGCTCAGAGGGCTGAATCCCAGGCAACCGATCCGCGTATTGCCGATCTCGATGCGTACACCGCCCGCGCCGTTCGCGAGTGGAATGCGGCGGGACTCGCAATCGCCGTCGTGAAAGATGGAAAGGTTGTATTCCAGAAAACGTACGGAGTGCGCGAGGTTGGAAAGCCGGAGCTCGTCGACACCGCAACGCTATTTCCAATCGCATCGACTACGAAGGCGATGACTTCCGCTGCGATTGGAATGCTCGTGGACGAAGGAAAGGTGAAATGGGATGACCCCGTAACCAAATTCATCCCAATGCTGCAGTTGTATGATCCTTATGTAACCCGAGAGCTGACAGTGCGAGATTTGCTGACGCACAGGGCTGGGGTGGGCAACGCCGATTTTCTCTGGTACCTCACAGATTTTCAGCGCTCCGAAATCATTCAGCGTCTCAGATTGGTGAAGCCCGAGTATTCGCTGAGGTCCAGTTTTGCCTATCAAAATGTGATGTACTCGCTCGCTGGTGAAGTTGTGTCGGCGGCGAGTGGCATTCCATGGGAGCAGTTCCTGACTTCGCGGATTTTTCAACCGCTCGGGATGACTCGGACATTTTCCAGCTACGCAATTGCGCGCGGTCAGCTCAATATTGCGTCACCGCACTGGCGGGTAGGTGACACGGTTACGGTGATAGACAACGCTTCCGTCGACGCCATTGGCGCTGCAGGTGGCGTGTGGTCAGACATTGCCGACATGGCGCGATGGACGCGGTTTCTGCTGGACAGCGCAAAGATTGGAAACACGCGCTACCTGAAGGCAAAGACTTTTGCGGAGCTGTTCACCCCGCAGGTAGTGGTTTCCCCGGATGAGTTCTACCCGAGCGCCGCGCTCACTCACCCGCATTGGATGACATACAGTCTTGGCTGGTTCCAGCAGGATTATCGCGGTCGGATGGTGAGCTTTCACACCGGAAGCATCGATGGATCTGTTGCGATCATTGGCCTCATCCCTGATGAGAGCCTCGGCGTCTATATCCTGGCAAATGCCGATCATGTGGAAGTGCGGCATGCGCTGATGCTGAGAGTTTTCGATCTCTTTCTAGGCGACCCGGTGCGAGACTGGAGCGTGGAGCTGCAAAAGGTCTACTCTGCGCGTAGGTCTCTCATGGATTCAGCAGCACGCGCGACAGATGCCAAGAGGGTACGGGGGACGAAGCCGTCACTCGCACTGGATAAGTATGCAGGTACCTACCGTGACTCACTGCTCGGAAAACTGATAGTAACAGCAGTAGGCGGAAAGTTGCGGGTGAGGACGAGCCCTTCGCATGCGGGCACCGTCGAGCATTGGCAATACGACACTTTCCGGATCCGGTGGGACAGAATTGCAGTTGGAGCAGAGCTCATGACATTCACGATTGGAGAGGGTGGCGTGCCGGCCCAAGTCCAGTTTGCAGGTTTCAGTCTGAAGCGAGAGAGCCGCTAGGCGATTTTCTTCCAGAGCATTGACCGGCGAATTGGGCCAGGGCAATGCGTGCTCTCTCGCGGCGGAGATTCCATTCATACCAGTGCGATGTTTTCTCCACTGACCGGCAGCGCAGACCTACGTCCAGTGCCGCTCGCTCAACTGCTTTCAATGCACCGCGCCCATCTATGAGCGCGGGAACCGCTGCGGCTGAAAGTTTGTTGAGGTATGTGACGTCCAATTCCGCGCCTTGGCTTGCGCGTTCGAAGTTTTCTCTAACTACCCACGCTTCGTAATTCCAATACGCAAATGCCGTGAATGCGGCGAGCGTCAGAGCCATCCCGCGCCGTCCGAATGCAGCTGATACCGCACCACGGCTGAGATCCCAGGCAAGCAATACAAATGCGCAGCCGAGCACGATCATGTACAACTGCGCGATAACGCGGTCGGTTGTGAAACCATATGCGGCCTCGTACAGTAGAACCCGCCTGAATGCGGAGGTAAGAATGAGTTCGACGGCCAGGATGCCCGCGAGCTCGAGTCGGCGTTTCGGTTCTCCCGTCTCGGCGACACGGAATACTTCTACAATGAGAATGATCCCGAGAACGAAGGCCGCAGCAACTGACAGTTCGGCGAATCCGCGTCGCGCGTATTCGGCGTAGGAAAGTCCGGTGCCAGCGGTGCCGCCGGGATTTCGCGTCAGTGCAAAGATCTGGAGAATGACGAAAAGCCAGAGCACCACATTAATCGCGGCGAGGATCATCCGTGTTTCCGCGCGACTTAGCTGGAACCGGGGTGGCGAGTCGGGAAGTGCGGGCGAAAGTTGCTTGCGCGCATCTGCGGCGAGGCCGTACGCGCCGAGTGTTATTCCAGTCAGGACCAGGAAGAAGACGAATCGTCCGTCTATGATCCAGTTGTCCATCCAGCCGAGCAGCGCGCCGCGAATCGAGTCAAGGACTGGATCCGCTTTGGCGAGAAGGACTACGAGGATTAGTACGACAGGGAGGGCGAAAAGAACGCCGCGGAGAGCGGGACTAGGGCGGATGCCCCGGGCGCTTCCCTGGGCCTCAAGCAGTTCCGATGCTGATTGCCTGGCCACGCGGGAAACTGCCGTGAAGGGGACTTGAGCGACGGAGGGGAGTGTGATTCCGGCTGCCGAGTCGTCGAGGGTGGTGACGGCGAGGCCGAGCAGGATTGCGACAGTAGCGACGATCAATGGTGCGTGCGCTGGAACTCCCGAGACGCTTGCCGCGAAAGCGATAAGGGTGGCCCAGCCGAGCAGGAGGAGTGTGTGAGTGTGGACCGGTTTTAGGACGATTAGCCTGGTGGCAATCAGGCCGGCTGAGGTAGCGGCAACCCAGATACCCCAATTCACGCCGGGGTGCGCATCATATAGGATGTAAGTGCCAAGGCCGGCGGCAAGACACACAGCGATCCAGCGGAATATTCGGTTATTGGGCATAGAGTACTTTATGAAACAAAGTTTCTCTACGCAAGAACGAGATTTGAAGAGATCGTGACCCTGGCTGACATAACCAGGTAAATGGCGTGGGTAAAAGGTCGGCTCTACGTTGCAGGTAAATGCGTCCGAGACATTGACATAGGGCCTGATTCTTCTACCTTTACTAGGCTATAGTCAAAGCGCATTCAAAACGTGTCAGACCGTAGTAAAAACATACGTCGGAGAATTGAAGCGGCGGGGTAATACTCGCGATCAGACTCTCGGCGCGCCTCGAGTCCCCACTCGTGTTCCAGTAGCGAGTGCACCCGGCGGCAGCGGATGGATACCGGCCTTCTTAACGAGGCGCCCTGGTCCACCCGCATTTGTTTTGGTTGGAGCCAGGTAGTTCTTAGAACAACTCAACGACTCAACGATATAAATGCCACGCGTTACTCCGCTCGAACACTATCGCAACATCGGCATCATGGCCCACATCGATGCCGGGAAAACGACTACGACCGAGCGTGTACTCTACTATACGGGTAAGAGCCACAAAATTGGCGAGGTCCATGAAGGGACCGCGACGATGGACTGGATGGAGCAGGAGCAGGAGCGCGGCATCACGATCACGTCCGCCGCGACGACTGCATTCTGGACCAGGAACGACATTGAGTACCGGATCAACATCATTGATACGCCGGGCCACGTGGATTTCACCGTGGAAGTCGAGAGATCGCTTCGCGTCCTCGACGGCGCTGTCACCCTGCTCGATTCAGTGGCTGGCGTAGAGCCGCAGACTGAAACTGTATGGCGTCAGGCCGACCGGTACATGGTTCCCCGCCTGATTTTTGCGAACAAGATGGACCGCACCGGCGCGGATTTCGATCGCTGCCTGCGCATGGTCCGCGACCGCCTCACGAAGGATGCCTATCCGATCCAGCTGCCTGTCGGATCCGGCGAGCTGTTCACCGGCCACATCGACGTTATTGAACGCAAGCAATACATCTTCGACGATGACACGCTTGGAAAGAAGTTCGAAATTGTGGAAGTTCCCGAGGTCTATCGCGAAGCGATGGAGAAGGCGCGCCACGAAGTCATCGAAGCCGCCGTCTCGCACGACGAAGTTCTCATCGAGAAGTATTTCAGCGGGACTGCGCTGACGAATGACGAGATCCGTCACGCCATCCGCGCCGCTACTGTCGGTGGTTTCATCGTGCCTGTGCTGTGCGGCGCCGCCTTCAAGAACAAGGGTGTCCAGGCCATGCTCGATGCTGTCATCGACTATCTGCCGTCGCCCGTTGAAGTTCCAGCGATCGAAGGCCACGTGCCCGGCAAGGATGATGAGAAGGACACGCGCCAGGTTTCCGATGACGCACCCTTTGCAGGATTGGCGTTCAAGATCGCGACTGACCCGTTCGTCGGAAAGCTGACTTTCTTCCGCGTTTATTCGGGCGTGCTCAAGTCTGGTTCGTACGTGTACAACGCATCGAAGGACAAGCGTGAACGTGTCGGCCGTCTGCTGCAGATGCACGCGAACAAGCGTGAAGAAATCGAAGAAGTGCTGGCCGGCGACATTGCTGCCGCGATCGGCCTCAAGGACACGCGCACTGGCGATACGCTGACGGACGAGGATTATCCGATCGTTCTTGAAGCGATGAAGTTCCCGGCACCGGTCATTGACGTCGCCATCGAGCCAAAGACCAAGGCCGACCAGGACAAGCTAGCCATCGCACTGAACAAGCTTTCAGAGGAAGATCCGACATTTCGCGTGCACTCCGACCAGGAAACCGGGCAGACGATCATCTCCGGAATGGGAGAGCTTCACCTTGAGATTCTCGTCGACCGTATGCAGCGCGAGTTCAAGGTTGATGCGAACATAGGTCGGCCCCAGGTGGCGTACAGGGAAACGATCAAGAAGCGCGTTGAGAAAGTCGAAGGAAAGTTCATTCGCCAGTCAGGTGGTAAAGGACAGTACGGCCACGTCGTCATCAACATCGAGCCCGCGAAGCCGGGTGAAGGATTCGTGTTTGAGGACAAGATCGTCGGTGGTACGATTCCCCGTGAGTTCATCAAGCCGGCCGGTGAAGGCATGCGTGAAGCGCTCGAAAACGGTGTCATCGCCGGTTACCCGATGGTGGATGTGAAGGCCGAGCTGGTTTATGGCTCGTATCACGACGTTGACTCCAGCGAAATGGCGTTCAAGATCGCCGGCTCGATGGCAATCAAGGAAGCCGTACGCAGGGCTAACCCGATCATTCTCGAACCGATCATGAACGTCGAAGTTGTTTGCCCGAACGATTACATGGGCGACATTCTCGGCGACCTGTCGGCACGTCGCGGAAAGATCGGAGGCATGACACAGCGCGGAGAAGCGCAGGTCATCGCGTCCAGCGTTCCGCTGTCAGAGATGTTCGGCTACTCGACGAAGCTCCGCTCGCAGTCGCAGGGAAGAGCGGTGTACTCGATGGAGTTCAGCCACTACGAAGAAGTTCCGAAGTCGAAGGCCGAAGAAATCATGAGCAAAGCAAATCCGAACGCCCGCTAGTCACTGATCACCGAACACCAGACGAGATAGAGAAATGGCAAAAGTTAAATTCGAGCGTACGAAGCCACACGTAAACGTGGGAACGATTGGCCACGTTGATCATGGCAAGACGACCTTGACGGCAGCGATCACGGCGATCCAGGCGAAGAAGGGCCTGGCGCAGTCAGTCGCGTTTGACCAGATCGACAAGGCACCGGAAGAGAAGGCGCGCGGAATTACGATCGCGACCGCTCACGTCGAGTACGAGAGTGACAAGCGTCACTACGCGCACGTCGACTGCCCGGGCCACGCGGACTATGTAAAGAACATGATCACGGGAGCGGCGCAGATGGACGGCGCAATCCTGGTTGTCAGTGCGGCCGACGGCCCGATGCCTCAGACGAGAGAGCACATCTTGCTCGCCAAGCAGGTCAACGTGCCGTTCATCATCGTGTTCATGAACAAGTGCGACATGGTGGACGATCCGGAGTTGCTCGACCTGGTGGAGCTGGAAGTGCGCGAGCTGCTTAGCTCGTACGGTTTCCCGGGCGACGACACGCCGGTCATCCGCGGCTCCGCTCTCAAGGCACTTGAGTCGGGCGATCCGAACAGTGAGTACGGGAAGAAGATCACCGAGCTGATGGAGGCTCTTGATTCCTACATCCCGCAGCCTGTTCGCGAGATTGACAAGCCGTTCATCATGCCGGTTGAAGATGTGTTCTCGATCACGGGTCGCGGCACGGTCGCAACGGGAAGAATTGAGAAGGGACAGGTCAAGGTTGGCGAGGAAGTGTCGATCATCGGCTTCAACTCGGACAAGAAGACGGTCATCACGGGTGTTGAGATGTTCCGTAAGCTGCTGGACGAGGGACAGGCTGGGGACAACGTCGGACTTCTGCTTCGCGGAATTGCGAAGGAAGAGATCGAGCGCGGCATGGTGCTGGCCAAGACTGGG
>JBKJPM010000317.1:0-10748 GCA_046595175.1 Gemmatimonadaceae bacterium | reverse complement strand
CAGCGACCGTCGCATTCGCGCGCGGATCGACCATGCGTGACGACACCGCCGACGATCGCACACATCGCGCAACTGTAAAGGGTGAAACGATTACGTCGGCATTCGACGTGAAAGTTGCTGACGCGAACGATGTAACGTTTTCGTTGTCGGTAACGAACTTTACGGCGAAGATGATGGAGCTCCGTTTCCCCAACGGGCTCACGCACGACTTTTATGTTGTGGATGCGAATGGAAAAGAAGTGTGGCGCTGGAGCAAAGGCCGCATGTTCACCCAGGGAATTCAGAACAAGCTTCTGAAATCACGCGGCACGACAATCTTTGATGAAGAGTGGAAGCCGGAAGGACTCGTGGGTGATTTCACTGCTGTTGCAGTTTTGAGGAGCGATAATCACCCGGTGGAAAGTCGGGTGACGTTTACGTTGCCCTAGGCAAGGGGAACTATCGGGGCCTCTCTGAAAAGGGAGGCTTTTTTTGTGACTCGATGTAACACGAAATGACGCATCTCTGACATAGTTTAGCGTGGTTACTGCCATGGCAAATACTCGCGACCGGTCAATTCTTGTACGAGCATTAGGCGATTGCGTGATTGAAACGCCAATCTCCACTCTTACACCAAATCAGGACATCGTTTTTGCTGCGGCTCTATTCTTCGTATTCAATCGTCACCGGAAGATCACGCGTGACTCAATTGAACATGTAATCTGGCCTGAGCTTGAGCAATCGTCGCGGGCGCATCATCGCCTCAGGCAAACCATTTTGAAACTTAAGGAGGCAGGGTTTCCAATAATTCGCGACAACGGGTTCCTTGCCAGCAAACTCCCGATTGTCGCAGACTTCGATCAATTCGTGGCATCGGCAAGGGACAAAACTTACGGCAATTTACCAGCATCGTTTGAATTGCTCCCGGGTTACGTGCCGCGGATCTCCACTCCGTACGCGCACTGGGTCGACGAAAAACGGATGGAGGTTAACGCCGCTCTTGTACGTGTTCTTCTTGGACATATTCATCATGCACGCGACAGAGGCGAGTGGGAACAAGTCGAAGCCCTGACGAAAAGTTGCGGGGTTATTGACCCCTATAACGAGGAAGCCGTCTTGGCCCGAGCAGAGGCCATTGCATTAAGAGGAGCCAAATTAGAAGCGCTCGCACTCTTAGATGATTACGTCGCTGAACTAGGCGACGCTCCTTCCGACATGAGACTTCCCGCAACGCTAATGCGTCGACGCATCTCAGAACGTCGGGACCAGACGCCTTATGAAGCCAGGGAAATTGGACTGTTAGGCCGAGCCATCGAACTTGCGGCGTTGAATTCCGCATTGGAAGCGACAAATAGCGGTAGGGGACAATGCTGTGTTATTGAAGCGGAAATCGGTATGGGGAAAAGCCGACTCCTTAGTGAGTTTGCCGATTTTGCGCACCTCAAAGGCGCCGCAGTTAGGTACAGTCAGTCTCATGCGTCTGACCAAACCAGGCCATTGTCCGTGCTGATTGAACTCGTCCCAGGGCTGAGAAAAGTACGCGGTGCAATCGGCTGCTCGCCTGAATCGCTGGAATGCCTGAACAGACTCACAATAGAAGGATCCCGAAATGCGATTTTGGCGAGAACTGAGGCTTCATTAATTGCTGAAAACATCCTTGACGCAATCATGGATCTCTTAGACGCTGTTTCCGAAGAACAGACGGTCATTCTGATTATCGACGACGCACAGTGGATGGACCAACCATCTCTAAACGTTTTTCAAAGAATCGTGCCTTGGCTACAGCAACGCAGGGTCATGGTGATCTTTGCCGTCAGGGTTCCGTCAGCATCTTTCCATCTTTCAGAGGAGTTTCCGAGCGGAAAACTCATAAGACTTCCTGCCCTTACGAGAGAACTTTCTGCTACTTTGATCGGCGTTCTCCTAAGGCAAAGGACCAGACAGGCTTCCGACAAGACTGTAAACTGGTTCGTCGATATTGGTGAAGGTAACCCATTTTTTTTAAAGGAACTGGTTGGGCAATGGCAGGAGACAGGACGCCAAGACGAATCTCCCGCATCGCTTGTGGCAATTGCGAACCAGCGACTTCTGGGTCTCTCCAGACACGCCCTACAGATCCTACAAACGTGTGCGATTCTGGGCCGGTTTTCTTCCATTGCCAGGCTCGAACAGATCCTTGAATTCAAGACATTCGAACTCTTTGAAGGCCTGAATGAGCTAGGTAAGTGTTCGATGGTTCGCGTGGACAAGCTTTCCGGTGAAAGTGCTTCCGAACCACGGATTACCTGTTCAAACGATCTCATTGGCACTGCCGCGTTGCGGTTACTCTCACCACCCGCAGAACTCGCAATGCATCGCCGCGTAGGGCTGATGCTGGAAAGGGAAACACGAGACCATTATTCCCCAAGCATCATTGCGGAATCAGCTCTTCATTGGGAGAAGGCAGGGGACGCAAAACAGGCTTTGAGACTCACCACCTCGTACGCAGATCATCTAATGGGGATAGGCTTTCCATCTGAGGCGATTCAAACGTATCGGAAGGCTCTCGGCTTCTGCAGCACGCAGGATCAAAAAGCGGATGTGTTAACACAATTAATCGGTGCTCTCTATGCAGCTGGTGAATGGAAGGAGGTCGGCGAATCAATTGCGGAATTGAATAAGAACCGTGTCAGGGCAGTAAAGGTTTCGGATGAGCATTCGCAAATTGAACTGATCGGATTTGAGGCGAAGTGGCGCAGCTCGAACCAATGGTCCGACCTGTTCCGGCAGGTGAAGCGTTGCATTTTTGCGGAATCAGCTACGGCAGAACACAGAGTTCGCGCAGCAGTCCTCGGCCTAAAACTCGCCACTAACGTTGGAACAGGTGAGGAATTGGATCAAATCTATTCCGCCGTCGAAGGGTTTCTTGAGAATCCTCAAATCGACAGCCGCGCTCGCCTGTATGTTGAAATGGTATATCATACCGATCGTGGCGACATGGAACGGGGAAAACTAGCGGCAATGAGTCTTGTGGAGCACGACCGCGAGTCGGGCAACTCCGCAAATCTTATATGGTCGCTGGTAAATGCCGCACAAGCATTGCGGCGATATGGTGGGCTAGTCGCTTCATCTCAATATCTACAAGAGGCTTTTGAGATTGCAACGAAGAAGAACCTTTCGACTCGAGCTCGTACCGTAGCTCATCATCTAATTTTGACTGCACTCGCGCAAGACGACATTGTCTTAGCGAGGAAATGGTTGAATGTCGCACGAGACTTTCCAAACCCTCGTGACGACTTGCATACACGCCACGAGCTATTTTATTACGGAGCTAGAATTGCGTTGAAGGAATGCAACGTAAGAGAATCAATTAAGCTTTGCGATCAAATATCGTCGGATGCCGACCAAAGTCTCCTACGCCGCATTAGTTTACTTGCCCTGCGGGTTCGGTTGGGAGTGGAGTCGAGGCATTCAATCCACCTCGTGGGTCAGCTACTCCCCGAACTGATTGCTCTTTACGAGGTGGAGTGCGCTCGTGGTGGTCAAGATTTCGAGGCGTTCTCTCTGTACCTAGGTCGCCAGTACATCGGAGAAGGTGTGATGGCGCTCAAACAGTTGGAGGATTACGTCAAGATTTTTCGGCGAGAAAGGGGCGCGCCACCGCAGGAAATGGTTAGCGTCCTGCTAATTCACGCTAGGACAGCAGACTGAACGAGGTCCGCCGAACGCAGCGCGGAAGTGGGAAAACTTGTGTTTGTATGGGATCGCGCGATAAGCATTGGAAGAATTCCGCTTTCGAGCAATGCATCACAAATTATCGGGTCAAACTGCTTTCCCCGATACCGAACTAGTTCCTCGCGAACCGCCGATTCAGTGAGCGCAGGCCGGTACGGCCGGTCCGTTGTCATAGCATCAACAGTATCCGCGAACATGATTATTCTGGATGTCAGTGGAATATCCGCACCTACGAGACCATCCGGATACCCAGATCCATCCCAGTTTTCATGGTGATGTCGTATTGGTTTTAACAAGTCTCTGAGCCTGGAGACAGTCGCGACCAGTTCTTCGCTCTTAACAGGATGCGTTCGCATGATCGCATTTTCTTCCTCCGTTAACCGGCCTGGCTTGCTTAAGATGGGTCCGAAAACCTCATGGATCTTGCCTACATCGTGCAATAGCGCAGCAGTGGCAATTCTTTCTATCGCCTTGTCGCGAATTCCCAGTGTTTCGGCAATGAGACGTGCATTTTGGGATACCCTAAGTGAGTGACCGGAAGTGTAAGGGTCCCTAGCCTCAATAGCGGCAACCATAAGTTGCAAAAGTTCCTGATTTGTTTTTTGCAACTCCCAATTGTTTTTGTAAAGCTCCCGCACTCCCAATAGCGGAATTACCAGACCTACGGCGCCCCAGACGCCGAATTGAACGTAGAACCAAGCAAAGACGTATACAAACGGCAGCGCATATAAGTCGTAAAGGAGAGTTGTTCTAGCATGTTGCCGCCAAAGCGATATAAAATTTTTTCCTTCCGCCGCGGATATTACGCCGTTTAGCGCTGCGGTATTGGATAACACAAATACCGCAAGTGCCGAGAGGAAGGCAATGGTATCAATCCGTACATCGCCTAGCAGTGATTTTCCTCCCATACCCCTATAAACCAGTATAGCAAGCGAAACGGCCAGAACTGACTGCATGATATTGAAAACTGCCTTAATGGGAGCACGCCGGTTTACAACCTCGACGAGTGCCATTGCTGCTGCAGTGGTGAGCACCGTGGTCCAAACCGGAGCCACGATTATTGCGGCAAGGAGAGGTAAGAAAGCGATGGATCCGGATTCACTCCGCCCGACCTTCTTATAGGCGAGAAGGCCTGACATCGCTCCCAGTGCCGCGAAGCACAATGCGGCCCTTAAGGACTCCCATGATGGAACCGTCTCTTGTAGATAGACGGTTGCGGTAGCCAACGCGCCTACCGTCGAAAGTCCAATAATGAAAAAACGAACTCGTGACCGCATAAAAGGAAGAAAACCCCCGACCACTCAGACTATGTCCACGTTCCCCAATCTGCCATTACAAACGACAGGATGCTGCTGACAATCGTGGCAAGCATTTCCATAAAGCGTCACCTCCCTTAACGGTGTCACATGTCACCATCCGGCGATCATGCGCATCAGGTTGGATCCGCTCGTGTTACTGGTCGTTCCCGCTCCTAACTCCGCTCTAGTGAGGTCGGGGGTTCCTTATAAAATCTCCCTTAAGTGTTCGCTCCCGCATCATCTGTGCGGGTGATTCAAACTACAAATCCGCTTCTATCCAGCGGTTCGTTGCCATCAACACCGCAAGCGCCGCCGCCGTCTCGGCACTCTCCCTTATCTCGCACGTACCCGTCAACAGCTGACTCTCACGCCCGCGCCGCACCAGCACACCAGCAAATACAAAACTTTTTTCGAATGCCTCGATAACCTTTATACCTTCCAGTCCGGTCTGTCCCTCACGCTCTTCCGCCGCACCAAGTGCCAATAGTGTTGCGCGCGCCGCAAGCTCGAGCCGCGACCTGTCTCCCTCCATTCCCTGCGCCTCACCAGTGAATACCTGCTCACCCTTGCGCAGCGTTACCCTGCACGAAGTTCCGCGCGTCCGCGAACCGCGTACCTCCACATCCTCGAAATACAGTCGACGCCGTGTTGACCCTATGGCCTCTCCCGGTTCCTTCGTCGGATCCGCATCCCCCTTCTCAGCATGCTTGGGCTTCGTCTCACTGCTGGTCGCTACCGATATCTTTCTATGATCAACACGCATCGCCAAATGCGCAATCAATGCACTCTCTACATTTCGTACTACCTGCTTCGGCGTAAACTCGGATGTCGTAAGAACATGTATCTGCTCTATCCCGCCCTGATCACCCAAAATTATCCGCGCCGATATCACACCCGGAAGCGTCCGCAGCAGCTCCTCGGCGCGCTTGATGGGGAGCACACTGCCTGCAATTGGTGATGTCAATTTGTCGTTCGCCGCCTGTTCCGGTGATGTCATTTATGCACCGCCCCCAATATTGGACTCTTTTCCCCGCGAATCAAGCATTCTTCCTGAGGGTAAGTCGCTAGGCCCGTGTGAGATACGTCTTGAGGATATAAGGGCGGCAGCGTACAAAAAATGTCGATTTCGTTCCGGGAACTGGCGATTCCCTCTCGGCTCTGTCTGGACAACGTGCCAGGGCTACTCTGATCTGTCCAGGAAACTCACTAACCGGGACTTCAACGCCAAAAGTGGTTTCCTGAAGACGTACAGACCAACGAGAAGCATGGCAAAAAACTTTGCAGATTTCCGGGGAGCAGAGTTCTCACGCTCCGGCACTCGTACCTCTTCGCTGTCCCAGAATCTCACCTTGAAATCTGCCGCTGCCTGTAAGCCTCACTAGCGATCCGCAGCCGTGCCCGTCGATATATGTGAATCCCGAGTGTCATTCCAATCACGATGGCGGCGCCGAAATGCATGCTGTCCGGCTCAACCATTCGCGCAATCAGCAGGTAGAGGAGAGCCGCACCAAGCGCGGTTGCAGCTGCTGGCGCCAGGGCGCTGGATGTGAGAAAATGTGGTGAACGCATGATGGTTCCAGGTCCGCGGAATGTCTTCCGCTAACCTACGGACCGTCCTGATACCAGACAGCGCGATTCTGTACGAAAAAGTGTCGATTCTATATCACTCACCCCGCCAGAGTCCTGCATCGGTACATTTCATCTCCATGCGCAAACCGGGGCAGTAGATGGACCTGCGCGACCAACTGCAGGCAACGCTCGGCGATTCGTATCGCCTCGGCCGCGAGCTCAGCGGCGGCGGAATGGCGCGTGTGTTCGTCGCCGAGGATACCTCGCTTGGCAGGGAGATCGTTGTAAAGGTTCTTCCCCCGGAGCTGGCGGCCGAAGTCAATGTCGAACGGTTCCGGCGGGAGATACAGGTTGCAGCGCAGCTCCAGCACGCCTGCATCGTTCCGCTATTGTCGGCCGGAATCGCGAATGGAACTCCCTACTTCACCATGCCCTTTGTAAAAGGCGAGTCACTTCGCGCCAGGCTGCAGCGGGAACGCGAGCTGCCTATCGGTGAAACAGTCCGGATTCTCAGGGATGTTCTGGCCGCGCTGTCATGCGCGCACGAGAGCGGAATCGTCCACCGCGACATAAAACCGGACAACGTACTCCTCACCCGGCACCACGCTCTCGTTGCCGATTTCGGGGTGGCAAAAGCGTTGACGGCCGCCGGTCCAGGAGGATTCGCCACGTCGGTCGGAATTGCGCTGGGAACACCGGCATACATGTCTCCCGAACAGGCATCGGCCGATCCACTCACAGATCACCGAACCGACATTTATGCCGTCGCCGCCATGGGATACGAGATGTTGACTGGCCGGCAACTATTTGCCGGAAGGTCCCCACAAGCCATGATTGCCGCGCACGCCGTGGAAACTCCGGACGCCATAGAGCGCTGGCGGCAGGCGGTTCCGCGAGAGCTCGCAGACCTTATCACGCGCGGACTTGCAAAAATTCCCGCCGACCGTCCGCAAAGCGCGGATGAAATGCTTGCGCTGCTGGATGCGGCGGCCGCAAATCTTGCGACGCCGACCTCCAGCGTTGCCGCGCCAGGGATCTCGCGCGCGCGAACTTTCCGAGGGCCGGCGCATGCTGGAATTGCGGCCGCTGTTGCAGGCCTTGGTGTTCTCCTCTTCTTCGCCGTGAGAGGCACCGGGAATACTGCGAGCGGTCAATCACTCCCTGTAAATCGAGTCGCGATTTTGGCATCGGCGCAGACTGCCGCTACAAGCACCATTTCGGCACGCATCAACGCGGCGCTGGAGCGGGCACTCTCCGGGGGTGTCTCCGCCCGCCTCGCGGAAGCGCCTGCGGAAAAGGCCGGCACCATTCGCGATTTCGCCAGGCATGCGAATGCCGGGACAGTAGTGGCAACGTCGATTCTCGGAGCCGGCGACAGCATCGACATCCAGTTCAAGGTCGTGGACGGAGCGACGGGCGAAGTGATTCGCTCGCTCAGGACTTACCGGATGGGGGCGAATGCTACTGATTCAGTTATCAATGATGCGGTGGACCCCGTGCTCGGTATCATCGAGTATATCGCCAATCCGCGGCTGGGAAAGGAGATGATTCCTTCGGGTGATCCACCGCGGCTTGCCGCAGTCCGCGAAATTGATGCGGCAATCATGGAATGGGGGCTGCCGGATAACGCCGCACGGGAGCGCTCACGGACTCATTTGAAACGCGCTCTTGAGATCGATCCGCGATTCCAGCAGGGAAAGTTGTGGCTGGCTTACGCATTCGTGCGCGAAGGGGATATCCGGTATGAGCCAGCCAAGGCTGAGAGCCTCCGAACGCTCATATCGGAAACAGCTCCCTTCGCGGCCGCCCTGTCCCCTTTCGAGTCTGCACTGAGTACTGTGATCGTTGAGCGCAGTACAACGCCGACGGGCCTGGATGCCTTCAGGAAAATCGTTGCCCTCGCGCCGCATTCGTTCTTCACGGCCGAGCTTGCTACAGTTCTGGTTGACCAAAATCGCCCGCGAGAGGCAGTGCGGGTTTTGCGATCCGTGGATTCAACCTATGTGTCAGCGGAGCGAAATCGTGACAGGCATTTTTTTATCGGCGTGATTCAGCATTACCTGCAGGATTACGAGGGCGCGCTGGCCGAGGCGGGGGCAATGTCCCCCGATGGGCGATACGATATCAACGCGATGCGGGTAAAGGCGTCCGCACTCGCCGCGCTGGGTCGCGTTGAAGAACTGAAGCCCCTGTTGCGGGATTTGCCCGCCCTGCAGAATGACAGGCTATTTGGTTTTGCCGGTGATGTTTTGCTAACGATTGGCAACGAGCTCGAGGCGCACGGACATCCGGCCGAGTCCCGCGCCTTCACGGAGGCCGCGGTCCACTGGTTTGAAACACGCACACCTGAAGAAATGCGGCGTCCGGAAATAATAGCCCGGAAGGGATTTGCATACCTGGCGACGGGGAGACTGGACGAGGCGTCGAAGATCTTCGACAGCCTGCATGCGGCCGCGCCGGATGTGATCCGGTACATGGGAGTACCGGGCCGCATTGCCGCAATTCGGGGTGACACGGCAAAGGCTGAAAAAGTCATGCGGGAACTTGCAGACCTTCCAGCGCTCAGGTTCGGCGGAACGCCGACCTACGAGCGGGCCGCCATCGCGGCCAACCTGCATCGTCGTGACGAAGCCATACGGCTTTTACAGGAAGCCTTTTCTCAGGGAATCGGGTTTTTGTATCGCAGTCGGCTGCACTGGTTTCCTGATTTCGCCTGGCTGCGTGACGATCCCGCGTTTAAGGCGCTGCTTACTCCGCAAGGCTAACCAGATGAACCGGGTGTGCATACAGCGTGCTGGCTCTCCCCGCTTTTCCTGGCCAAGTACATCAGTTCGTCGGAAGCTGGGCTCATGAAGGTCGTGCTCATCATCCTGGCGGTGATCATATCTATAGTAGTGATCATCGTCCTAATCGGAGCCGCACTCCCCGCCAACCACGTCGCCAGAGTCAAAGCACGGGTGAATGCTTCGCCCGAGGATATCTGGACTGCGCTCACCGACGTCGCCGAATACCCGAAATGGCGTAAGGACGTAACGAGCGTGGAGATCCTTCAGTCCACAAATGGAAAGACGGCCTGGCGGGAAACCGGATCCAATGGCAAAATCGCTTTCGAACAGGCCGAGGCAGTTCGTCCATCCCGGCTGCTCGTGCGACTCACCGATGACTCGCTGCCCTTTGGGGGAAGCTGGACTTACGAGCTGTCACCCGCGAAAGACGGGACGGACCTGATCATCACCGAGGATGGAATTATTCGGAATCCTCTCTTCCGTTTAATGGCGCGATTCATCTTCGGTTACTACCGTACCCAGGAAGGATTTCTGCGTGCGCTCGGCGCAAAGTTCAACCATGCAGTCACACCGGTGCGTTTGTGAGACTTCCGGGTTAGTGATGTCTGGAGCGGCCTAAGACTCGTCATACGGAAAACAAACCGCCGATAATCGCCGCTCGAGAGTTGAAGGTTGTCCTCGAAATCGCGCCGTCCGTTTCTCTATTGACGGCGCCCTGAAACTGGCGGAACATTCCGCGCATGGCGGTACGAGTGCGCGGGAAAAACTCTGAGCTACGACACGCCCAGGATCTCTTCGGAGGCCCGGGCGAGATGCGCGCGCGCTGTCTTGCTTTCGACTGGAGCAGCACTCCTCTAGGTCCGGTCACGAACTGGTCGCAAAGTCTGCGAACCACAGTTTCCATAATGCTCGCCTCCCGGCATCCCATGTTCCTCTGGTGGGGACCCGATCTCATCCAGATCTTCAACGACGGATTCCTCCCGAGCTTCGGCACAACCGGCCGTGACAAACTCGCGCTTGGCGCGCGCGGGCGTGAACACTGGACCGAGATCTGGCCAGTCATTGGTCCCCAGATAGAAGGTGTTCTCTCAACAGGCGAGGCAACATGGCACGAGGACCACTTCGTGCCCATCGAGCGCAACGGACGCCTGGATAATGTCTGGTGGACTTATGGATACAGTCCCGTCCGCGACGACGACGGCGCGATCCGTGGGGTTCTGGTCGTCGTGCAGGAAACCACAAAGAGAGTAGTCGCTGCAGCTGAACGCGAAATGCTGCTGGCCTCGGAGCATTCCGCCCGCAAAGAAGCCGAGATTGCCAGAGAAGAACTGACGCGCGTCTTTGCTTCGGCACCCGTGGGAATCGCGGTAATGCACGGCCGCGAGCTGCGATTCTCGGTTGC
>JBKJPM010000072.1:0-3147 GCA_046595175.1 Gemmatimonadaceae bacterium | reverse complement strand
CTGAGCCTTAATTACCTGGTGTCCCATCCCGGCAACTACATGGACGACCGCGAAGCCGGAGTCGCCCGCAATGCGGACGGAATCACTCAGGCGCTCGAGGCCGTTCCCGGTGACACGATTTTGCTCATGGAGACAACGGCAGGTTCGGGAACGG
Organism: Gemmatimonadaceae bacterium; assembly: GCA_046595175.1. Taxonomy (GTDB): domain Bacteria; phylum Gemmatimonadota; class Gemmatimonadetes; order Gemmatimonadales; family Gemmatimonadaceae; genus UBA4720. The sequence continues at coordinate 2,993 of JBKJPM010000072.1, read as the reverse complement.
TGATTGGCGCGAACTTCGAGGAGATGGCGGACCTGATCAATCGTGTACCATCCAGGCTTCATTCTCGCATTGGCGTGTGCGTTGACACGGCACATATTTTCGCGGCAGGATATGATCTTGTGAGTGACTTTGACGGAGTATGGCGCCGGTTCTCCGATGTAATTGGGTTCGACCGGCTGCGAATGATGCACCTCAACGATTCCAAGGCACCGCTAGGATCGAGGCGCGACCGGCACGAGCTCATTGGCGAAGGAATGATCGGCGAACTTCCTTTTCGAAGAATCATGAACGACCCGCGTTTTGATTCCATTGCCAAAGTGATCGAGACCCCAAAGCTCGACAATGCAGAAGTAACTGACCGCCGGATGCTGAACCGGCTTCGAAGCTACGTCGATTAATGCTCAGCCCTTGCCCGAACCGGTCTCTTCTGGTGTATTACATCGAGCGATGACGACCCGGCCAGCGGTAGCGACGACAGTTTTCTCGACTATTCGATTGGTCGCGGCCCTTGTCGTACTCGCCGCCCAGTTCGGCATGGCTGGCGCGGGAGTGCTCGACGGGCGCGAAGGAGCCAGTGCCGCATCGCACCTTGAAAGCGGCGGGACCAATCTTCACTTCGCGCACAACGAAGCCGACTGCTTCATGTGCCGCGCGCAGCATCTTGGCGACGCCGCTCCGATCAATATCGAGGCGTCGAGCCCCGTGCTGCCGCAGTCGCCGGAAGTTGCCGCACGAGCACTCCATATAGTTTCGGCTGAACAGCCGCTTTCGAACGCAAGCCGAGCACCTCCCGCCACGGTTTGATTCTTCCATGCCGGAAATTCCGGCATGTGCATTGATGCGGCACTTTGCTGCAGAACATCAAAACATCAAATCAAAATGAAAATCCGCTTATTTCTTGCGGCTCTGCTCGGGTTCGCCACGACGCTTGAGGCACAGAAGACCACTGCGGCGAATGCAGCTACATCCGCGGCCACTGACAGTGCTGCGCGAGCCGACTCAATTGCACTTGTAAAACAGCTGGAGAAGGAACTGGGAACTGATAGCGCAGCCGCTACAACGCAAACCGATCAGACAGCATCGGCGCCGCGCGCGGCCGGTGGCTACATGAATATCGGATTTGTTTCGCTGACAGACGCTGGGTGGTCAACAGCCAAGGACATAGAAGCGCTCCAGCCTGGTGACCATGATCCGCGCGTTCGCGGCTTTACGGTTCCCAACGCAGAGATATCACTCGACGGTGCGGTTGATCCGTATTTCAAGGGATTCAGCAACATCGTTTTCAAGATCGACCCGAATGGTGATACTGGGGTCGAGCTTGAAGAGGCCTATGCACTCACAACATCGCTTCCTGCAAATCTGCAAGTCAAGTTTGGTCAATTCTTCGCCGAGTTCGGCCGGCAGAATCCGCAGCACCCGCATTCCTGGGCCTTTGTAGACCAGGCACTGGTGCTGTCGCGCATGTTCGGACCCGACGGACTTCGCAGCCAGGGCGTCCGCCTCTCCTGGCTCCTTCCGACGTCGTTCTATTCAGAAGCGCTTATCGGTGTCTTCAACAGCAAAGGCGGAACGACATCCAGCTTCAGGTCACCCGAATCCGCTGAGATTCATGGCGGAGTTCCGGTTGAGCGTGATCCAAGCGGATTCAAGGACATGCTCATTGTTCCCCGGTTTGCAACGTCGTTCGATTTGACGGAAACGCAGACAGTCGTTCTCGGAACATCCGCCGCGTTCGGCCCGAACAACTCTGGACCTTCCGCGCAAACGCGGGTGTATGGAATAGACGGGTATTGGAAGTGGAAGCCCGCCACAGCTGAGGCTGGATTCCCATTTCTTTCCATGCAGGCCGAAGCGCTATGGCGGAGCTACGATGCCGCAAAGCGCATTGAAGAAGGAAGCTCAAAAGTTCTTCCCGCGGAAGTTCTCAAGGATCGCGGAGCGTATGCACAGCTCCTGTGGGGAATCAAACCACGAGTTGTGGCAGGGGTGCGGAGCGACTGGTCCACTGGCGATCCTGCGGCATTCGAATCGGCGATTCGTGTAGATCGGTTCCGCCTGGCGCCGAATTTCACATGGTATCCGACGGAGTTCTCGAAATTCCGAGTGCAGTACAACTACGATGACAGAAAGGGATTGGGCACTGATCACTCCCTCTGGTTCCAGTTCGAATTCCTGATTGGCGCACACGCTGCACACAAATTCTAGAAACCAGACTACCAATATGAGACTACTCAACTTCTTAAAACTTTCGACGCTCGCTCTTGCCGTATCGGCTGCGCTCGCTTCTTCCGCGAGTGCACAGATCAAGGTCGTAGCGACCACCCCGGACTTCGGGTCTGTCGCGCGCGAAATCGGCGGCAATCTCGTCAACGTTACATCTCTCGCCAAGCCGACCGAAGATCCTCACTTCGTCGACGCAAAACCAAGTCACATTGTTACGCTGAACCGGGCTGACGCACTCATCGAAGGCGGAGCAGAGCTGGAGCTTGGCTGGCTGCCGCCGCTGCTGGAGAATTCACGGAATCCCAAAATTTCGTCTGGCGCGCCGGGACGCATTGTGGCGTCGGAGGGAATCCGACTCATCGAAGTCCCTACCAGCTTCGACCGTTCCAAGGGCGACGTTCACTCGCTCGGCAATCCGCACTTTATGATCGATCCGGTAAATGTGAAAGTCGTCGCGAAAAACATTGCCGGTCATTTCGCGCAGATCGATCCCCGGAATGCGGCGACTTACCGGTCCAACCTCACAAAGTTCAATGCGAAGCTGGACTCTAAGTTCGCCGTGTGGCAGGCCCAGCTCGCGCCATTCCGCGGTGCCAGGATCGTCACGTACCACAAGGATTTCGGATACCTCGGACAGCGGTTTGGACTGCAGATCGTCGAGAATCTGGAGCCGAAGCCCGGGATTTCGCCGTCTCCATCGCATCTCGCCAGCGTGATTGGTACGATGCGCAGAAACAATGTGAAGGTCATTCTGGTCCAGCCGTTCCAGA
>JBKJPM010000042.1:0-12089 GCA_046595175.1 Gemmatimonadaceae bacterium | reverse complement strand
TCATCACATTCTGAAAGGTAGACGTGCAAAATCGCCATATGTTAAGGCTTGACGCCGGGCGACAACGTGCGAATTATACGGCCTTAATGACACTTATTCCCGCCAGCCATAAGATCGAGGTAGTCGCTCACCGCGGCCTGCATATTACCGCCTGTGAGAATACGATGGACGCATTCGAACAGGCGGTACAGGCCGGTGCCGACGCCCTGGAGCTGGACGTCCATGCGACCGCAGACGGGATTATTGTGGTACACCACGACGCCGGAATTCCACCTACAGCCGGAAATTCAGTCGTCATAGCTACGAGCACCGGTCAGGAAGTAGCAGCCGCTGCGTTAGCGGCGAATTTCCGTATCCCCACTCTCGCTGAGGTAATGCAACAATTCACGGGTCGGGCGAAGCTCTACTTGGAAGTGAAAGCTATGAACATCGAGCTTTTGGTCGCGAGAATACTGCGCAGCGTAGAATGCGAGATAGCTGTTCACTCCTTTGACCACCGAATCGCTCAGCGAGTACGGGATCTGGTGCCTGCGCTGCAAACGGGCATTCTCATCGTCGGACGGCCCGTTTTTCCAGCGAAGCTGGTGGCCGATGCAGCTGCGACGGACTACTGGCCGCGGGCGGATTTTGTAGATCGTGACCTGGTGACGGAAGTTCATGGTGCCGGCGGCCGGGTAATCGTGTGGACTCCAAACACCCAACCTGAATGGAAACGAATGATTGACCTTCGAGTAGACGGTATTTGCACGGATCGACCAGACCTGCTTTGCGAATGGTTGGCTGGGTGACAATGGATCGCTGCTCCAGGCCGAACACCGGTCCATAAATAGCTGTTTCGGGTCCTCGGGCACCCCTCACAAACCCTGTGTCACGCGCCTATACTTGCCGGAAACCATATAAGGATTCCTTACTGATGCGCGTATTAACAATTCTTGCGCTCGCGACAGTCGCCGGATGTGCTTCAATGAAGACGGGAACATCGACTTCTCCGACATCTGCGACTTCAGCATCGCGTGACACAACACAACCGGTTGCGCCTTCCCGGGGCGGCACGTCTGTACCGAATGCTGATCCCTTCCCCAGCACTTACACACCGTGGACATCGCGTCCGACGGTAATCCGAAATGTCACGCTGCTTACGGCAGCAGGTCCAGCGATTCACAATGGCGCTATCCTGCTCCGCGATGGAAAGATTGCTGAAATTGGTGCAACCGTTAACGCACCAGCCGACGCAATCGTGATCGACGGGGCCGGCAAGTATGTCACGCCCGGAATTATTGACACGCACTCGCACATCGGAGCTGGCGGTGCTCCCGGCGGTCAGGGAACGCAGACCAACGACGTCAACGAAGCCACGAGCCCTGTCACAGCGAATGTGTGGATCGAGCATTCAGTCTGGCCGCAGGACGCGCAGTTTCCGCGCACACTTCAGGGCGGCGTCACGACCATCCAGGTTCTTCCGGGCTCCGCAAACCTGATCGGCGGTCGCAGCGTCGTTCTCAAGGTCGTTCCCTCGCGCACTGTTCAGGGAATGAAATTCCCGGGCGCAAAGTACGGGCTCAAGATGGCGTGTGGTGAGAACCCCAAGCGCGTTTACGCGAGCCGCGGTCCATCCACTCGCATGGGCAACGTTGCTGGATATCGCGCCGCGTGGATTCAAGCTGAAGCCTATCGCCGCAAATGGGACAAATGGCTCGGCGACAAAAAGGGTGATCCGCCGGGACGCGATCTCGGACTGGAGACTCTCGCCGAAGTTCTGCGCGGAAATATTCTCGTGCACAACCATTGCTATCGCGCGGACGAAATGGTGCAGATGATAGACATCTCCCATGAGTTCGGATACAAGATCCGCTCATTCCACCATGGCGTCGAGGCGTACAAGATTGCGGACATCCTGGCGAAGGAGGGAATCTCCGGCTCCCTGTGGGCCGATTGGGGCGCTTTCAAGGTTGAAGCAATTGATGGAATCAAGGCGAACATCGCGCTTGTAGATAGAGCTGGTGCGCGCGCAATCGTGCACTCTGACGATGCCTCGGGCGAGCAGCGCCTGAACCAGGAGGCTGCGAAGGCGATGGAAGCGGGAAACGAGGCGGGTGTCCCCGTGACTGAAGACATGGCCATCAAGTGGCTAACAATCAATCCCGCGTGGGCACTGGGACTGGATGACAAGGTCGGATCGCTCGAAGCCGGGAAAAACGCGGATGTAATTCTCTGGACAGGAAATCCGTTCAGCGTTTACTCCAAGCCGGAGAAGGTGTGGGTGGACGGAGCCATGCTGTTCGACAGAAATGATCCGGCCAACAACTGGCGCACGGATTTCGAACTCGGGTATGTACCTATGATGGGGAGGACGAACTAATGAAGCGCACTGGCAAAGTTTCGATTGGCTTCGCTGCCCTGCTGTTTGCAGGAGCACAGGCCGCCGCTGCGCAGACTATTGCGATCACAGGCGGAAAAGTATTTCCAGTAACCGGAACACCGATCGAAAACGGGACTGTACTGATCAGCGGCGGTAAGATTGTCGCGGTCGGTGCAAACATCGCAATTCCTTCGGGAGCTCGACGAATTGATGCGACCGGCAAGTGGGTAACTCCGGGCCTCATCAACGGAAACACCCAGCTCGGGCTTTCCGAAGTCGGTGCAGTTCAGGGAACGAACGACGCAGAGGCGAAGGGCAAGGATCAGATAGCCGCAGCGTTTCGGGTTTGGGAGGGCTTGAACACTACGTCGGCACTGTTCGCACCAGCGCGTCGGGAGGGGGTGACCAGCGTCGTCGTTCTTCCGCAGGGTGGGCTTGTATGGGGTCAGGCTGGCGTCATCAAGCTTGTTCCAGGAATGCTGTCCGACATGCTGATCAAGGGACCCGTTGCAATGGCGGCGCAGATTGGCAGCCCGCAGCGCGCTGGCGCCGGTGCACGCGGCGAGCTGATCATGCGCCTGCGTGAGCTATTCGAGGACACACGCGCGTTCCAGCGCAATCGTGCCGCATACGACAGGGCCGCAACGCGCGACTTTGCAGCGAGCCGCAAGGACCTCGAGGCGATGATTCCTGTCATCGACGGCCAACTTCCGTTGATCATCGCTACGGACAAGTCCAGTGACATCGATGCTGCGCTAATGCTTGCGCGGGAATACGGCATAAAGATCATCATCGGTGGTGGATCTGAAGCGTGGATGGTCGCGGACAAGCTCGCGGCTGCACACGTGCCCGTAATGACGGGAGCGATGAACAATATTCCCGGCGACTTTGCTTCACTTGGAACGCGCCAGGATAACCTTGCGCTCCTGCGTCGTGCTGGAGTTCAGGTCATCATCATCGGAAACTCGGGCAATGGAGATGAAGAGAGCTTCAACGTGCGCAACATCCGCCAGGAAGCAGGCAATGCAGTCGCTTACGGGATGACATGGGATGACGCGCTGCGCGCAGTTACGCTCGCACCCGCGGAAACGTTCGGTGTTTCAGCCCGCATCGGCTCGCTTGCCGCCGGCCGGGATGCCGACGTTGTAGTGTGGAGCGGCGACCCATTTGAATTCAACACGCGGGCCGAACATGTATTCGTTGCCGGCCGCGAATACCTGGAACCGAATCGTCAGGAGCTGCTGACTGAACGTTACAAGACTCTGCCGCCGCGTGGCAACCGATAGAAAGTTTGCCGTAACAGAAAGGGCTCGTCCGAAAGGACGGGCCCTTTTTATTTCTGTGTGCCCTCCGGCTTAGCTGGGCGCGCTTTGAAAGCTGTCGTCGCCCGATGCAGTTGCGCTCGGCGGCGCTTTTTTATCGGTGCGACGCTTGTCCAGCTCGCCTTCGAGTCGGCCCGCTTCGGTGTCATGCGTCTTGAGCGTCGTGGTGAGTCTGGTCAGCGAGTCGGCATCAACTTCACTGCCCGACTGTTTGGCGCGAAACACTGCGTATCCAAGCGCCTGAGCCGCCTTGTCGGCAAGCTGGCGTTCGCGAAACGCTTCAAGACGCGTCTTGCCTTCATCGAAAGCCTCCTGCGCCGCGCGCCCGGCGCGATCGAGTTCCTGCTTGAGTTTATCTAGAATGGCCATGGTTGTTTCCGCGTAAGGGTCAAAGGCTGCAGATAGCCTTACGTCTTAATAGAGGTATTTGTTTCGGAGGATGCAAGCTGGCCGGGACCTTTCTGGAGGGTAAGGTCCCGCTTAAACGGTCCGCGAAAGAGCAGCCAGCCATAGACGCCCGCGAATAGTGCTGCGACAGCAGTCAGAAGGAGGAAGGAAACACTGGCCTCGTCACCGCGCAAATGCCGCAGGAGCACCATTGCGGTCACGAAATAGAAAGTCATGTTGGACGCAACGACCGCGCGTCCATAAATACCGCCAATCAGTGCTGAGCGATTGAAATAGTTGAAGCTTGCAAGGCCAAGCAGCCCGGCTCCCAGGATCTGGCCGAGCCAGTGTCCGGACGGCGGATAAGACACAATCATCACGGGTAGAATGGCATCGGCCGCAAACAAGAGCGCGAGCCCTGCAAGCAAAAGAAGAATCGCACTAACGCGCGTTATGTACGCTGAGATCATCGCTATCACTACCAGCGATTCACGAAAACTGTCGAAACGCGCGCGGGCGGTGATCACCCAGAGCTTTAACGGCCCGAAAAGTGTAATATCTGATAACTGGCGAATCAGGAGTCATTGAAGGTCTAAAGTAATGACGCTAGCACTCCCAAAGTGCTCTTAACCAGCACGGAAGCTAACCCTTCGGTACGTTAAATGTCACAAGGGGCACATTTGAATCAGAAGCCGTTTGTCGATGACATCGAAACGTACGCGCAGGACATCGTTGAAACCGTGCGCGAGCCACTTTTGATGCTGGATAAGAACCTTCGGGTCCAGAGTGCCAACCGAGCATATTACCAGACCTTCCAGGTATCACCCGAAGAAACCGAAAATCGCCTGATTTACGAATTAGGTAATGGTCAGTGGGATACCCCCGATCTTCAGACTCTTCTCGAAGACGTGATCCCAACGAGCTCGGTCTTTAATGACTTCGAGCTTGAGCACACCTTCCCGATTATCGGGCGCAGGACGATGCTGCTCAACGGCCGGAAGCTTCGCGCCGGAAGTCATTCGGAAATCATCGTGCTTGCCATGGAGGATGTCACGGAGCGGCGTCGGGCCGAAGCAGACCTGAAGGCGATCGAGACATACGCGCAGAACATCGTGGACACCGTCCGTGAGCCCCTGCTGATCCTGGACGCGACTCTGCGCGTTCGTTCCGGCAACAATGCGTTCTACGAGACATTCAAAGTTTCCGCCGGGGAAACAGAAAACCGACTCATTTACGAGCTCGGCAACGGCCAGTGGGACATTCCCGCGCTGCGAACCTTGCTCGAAGACATCGTTCCAAAAAGCTCGGTGTTCAACGACTTCGAGCTGGAGCACGACTTCCCCAATCTCGGCCGTCGAGTGATGCTACTCAATGCGCGCAAGCTGCAAGCGGGCCATCACGGAGAACTTCTGGTGCTGGCGATGGAAGACGTCACGGAGCGACGGCGCGCGGAAGAAGAAGTTGCCAAAGCCAAAGAAGCTTCGGAGACTGCAAACAAAACCAAGAGTCTGTTCCTGGCCAACATGAGCCACGAGCTGCGGACTCCGCTGAACGCAATCGTTGGTTATTCGGAGATGCTCCAGGAAGAAGCGGTTGACCAGAACCTCGATTCGTTTGGAAATGACCTGGAAAAGATCAACAGTGCGGGACGTCACCTGCTTGCGCTTATCAATGACATTCTGGATCTGTCCAAGATTGAAGCTGGAAAGATGGATCTGTATCTCGAGACGTTCGACCTCCACAAGCTGATCGAGGAAGTTGCCTCGACAGTTCGACCGATGGTCGATAGGAACGGCAACACGCTGCATGTCGAGCAGTCTTCAGATCTGGGGCTGATGCGCGCGGATCAGATCAAGGTTAGGCAGGGCCTGTTCAACCTCCTTTCCAACGCTGCGAAGTTCACTCAGGAAGGCAACATTACGCTCGACGCCGAGCGGCAGCGCATGGATTCCAGGGAGTGGATTGTGTTCAAGGTCACTGACACTGGAATTGGACTGAGCGCTGACCAGATCGTGAAGCTGTTTCAGGATTTTACACAAGCTGATCCTTCGACGACACGAAAGTTTGGTGGCACCGGGCTTGGGCTTGCCCTCACCAGGCGCTTTTGCCAGATGATGGGAGGAGACGTCACACTGCAAAGCGCTCCCGGCAAAGGGAGCACATTCACGATCAAGATTCCTGCTGTCGTAACTGAAACCAGGCTTGATGCGGTAACTGACCCGAGCACTGGCGCTGCTGTGATCATCTCTGCAAGTGGAGTGGATAGCGAGGAATCACTCCCTGAAAAGTCTACATGCGTGCTTGTGATTGATGACGACCCACATCAGCGGGACTTGATGTACTCCTTTCTGACCAAGGAAGGCTTCTGCGTAAGGTCGGCTAAGGGCGGCGAAGAGGGACTTCGGCTCGCCAAGCTGCTGCAGCCCGTTGCGATTACTCTCGACGTCATGATGCCAGACATGGATGGCTGGGCTGTACTCGAAAGCCTCAAGCTCGACGCGCAGCTGCGTGACATTCCTGTAATCATGCTTACCATGGTTGACGATCCCCAGCGCGGGGTCGCACTTGGTGCTGCCGACTACGCAACGAAGCCCGTAAACCGCAGACGCCTTTCGCGAATACTCAAGAAATACTCTTGCCCTAACCCCCCCTGCTCCGTTCTAGTAGTTGAAGACGATGCAGCGACGCGCGCGCTCACTCGCAACATGCTCGAGAAGGAAGGTTGCAGGGTGACCGAAGCGGAAAACGGGGAGATAGCGCTCCAATTAATGCAAAGTGACCGCCCCAGTTTGATCTTGCTCGATCTTATGATGCCGGTCATGGACGGTTTTGAGTTTGCGGACCGCGTACGCAAGCACGCGGAATGGCATTCAATTCCCATCGTGGTCGTAACAGCGCACGATCTCTCCGGAGACGAGCGCCGCCGCCTGAACGGATTCGTCGAGACCATCCTGCACAAGGCAGGCGGGTCGCGGGAAGAGCTGTTGAGTCGCGTTCGCGAAGAGCTTGACAATTTCGCGGCACCGCGACTTCTTCCCGCTCAACCAGAGTAAATGCCGAAAATCCTGCTTGTAGAAGACAATGAAATGAACCGGGACATGCTCTCGCGTCGGCTGCAGCGCCGCGGTTATGAGGTCCTGATAGCGGTGGATGGACAGAGCGGCGTGGACATGGCCCAGTCAGATTGTCCGGACATCATTCTCATGGACATGAGTCTCCCAATTCTCGACGGATGGGAGGCGACCCGATGTCTTAAAGCCGGCAGGGAAACGAGAAACATCCCCGTCATAGCTCTCACCGCGCACGCGATGTCGAGCGATCGCGAAAAAGCGCTCGAAGCGGGCTGCGATGAATACGACACTAAGCCAATAGAGCTGACCCGTTTATTGGGAAAGATCGAATCCCTTCTGGGTGCCAAAGCTTCTAAACCATCGGGACCGAAAGACAAATCATGAGCGAACTGCCGCCGCAATCTCCCCCAAGGACGCATCACGCCGTCCCCGCCGAACTGCTGCACGACTTAAGAACGCCGATTGGTCACGTCATCGGATACGCCGAACTGCTTTCAGAGGAGCTGAAAGCAGGCGGTCACCCGGAGTATCTGCCGCACCTCCAAAAGATTCTCACTGCCGCGCAGCAGCTAATCAAGCTCATGGAAGAAAACTTTGAAGCCGTCCGCGGCGCTGATCGCAGAATGGGAAACGAACCTCGATCTTAGGACCCGCGACGCCCGCCGGACTTGGCTGACGTAGCCTGCGGCTTGCCTACTTGCACGCGGGGCGGTTTCTGCCCTGACCCGAGCACCTTGTTGTCCACAGGCGTAGAGCCGGTTGGTTTCTTCCGCGAAAAATCCGGAATCGAGCGGTTTCCTTTTTTTTTCATTTTGTATTCCTGATTGGTTAGCGTCGTTCTACCAGTCTGTAGACCGGTAGTCCTTCAGAAACTTTCCCCAAATATGCTCGCCCGTATTGAACCCGTTGATAATAGGGTCAACAATGCGCGCAGCCCCATCCACTATATCCAGGGGCGGATGAAAGCGGTGCTCCGCAACTTTCCGCTCCGCTATCTCCACCGGATCTTCGTCAGTCACCCAACCTGTATCCACACTGTTCATGTGTATACCGCTTGCAACGTAATCCGCAGCGGAGGTGCGCGTCATCATGTTCAGTGCTGCCTTGGCCATGTTGGTATGCGGATGCCGCGTTGTTTTCATCGGGCGATAGAACTGCCCCTCGACTGCGGACACATTCACGATGTGCTTGTCGCGCTCGGGCGTGCGCGTCATAAGCGGCTTGAGCCTCGCATTCATTATGAACGGAGCGACGGCGTTGACGAGATGCACTTCGAGAAGCTCTACCGAGGAAACTTCGTCCAGCAGCAGGCGCCAGGAATTCCGTCCCCGCAAATCGATCTGCTGAAGATCCTGGTCCAGTTGTCCCTGCGGAAATAGCTCTGCGACAGTGATTCCCGCTGAAATGGATACCGGTCCAAGCGTGGCAGCGAGCTTCCGTTCACCAGATATGATTTCATACGCGTGAGGCCCCTCGTACGCCCCAAGCAGCTTGCGAACATCTTCCGGAAGCGCAGTGAGTGCCGCCGTTTCGACCTCACGCATGTGTTCGTAGAACTCCGCGGGACGACGAACGGTCTGGCATGCATTGTTGATGATGAAGTCCAGTCGTTCGCGCGTTTCCAGCAGCTCAGTGCAGAAGGATTCCACGCTGGGTGTGTGGCGCAGATCCAGTCCAAAAATCTCCAGCCTGTCGTGCCAATCGGCGAAATCCGGTTCGCGGGCGTAGCGCGCCGCTGAATCTCGTGGAAACCTGGTCGTCACTATCAGCCGCGCACCAGCGCGAAGCAGCTTGATGCCGGCCTGATATCCAATTTTTACCCGACCCCCTGTGAGAAGCGCTACGCGTCCTGTGAGATCCGCCGTCTCCGTGCGTTTCCCAAAATTGAAATCACCGCACTCGGGGCAGAGCCGATCGTAGAAATGGTGGATCGTCGAGTAATCCTGCTTGCAGGTATAGCAGTTTCGTGGCTCATCGATCGTGTGCACGGCTTCGGGCTCATGCATCTGCTCATGCATCTGCTCATGCATCTGCTCAGGCGACGGCGGAAAAATATTGGGCGACGTAAATACCGGCTGCCGGCGAAGCTTGCGAATACCGGTTGATGCCAGGATTTCCTCCTCGCGCTCCATCTTTTCCTTCCTGCGCTCGCGCTTCCCTACCTTGAGCAGCCGGCGCCTGTCGATCGCATCGGGTCGTGACACGCGGCCCGCTGCCTGGAGAAAACGGTTTCGCTCAGCTTCCGTGACGCGAACGAGCAGCGAACGATCCTGGACGATGTCTTCGAGCAGCTCGGACGCGACTCTAAATCGCTCGTCCAGCGACTCAGTTACACTTTTTGCGGTTTCAGGACTTTGGTCTGGCTTACTCTGCATACACACAATTTAGCGGACTATCTTGCAATCATATGAAGCTTTGGCTGGACGCAGATGCGGCCCCGCAGGGGGTAAAGGAGGTTTGTTTTCGCGCGGCTGAACGCCTGCAGCTGCAGACCATTATGGTTGCGAATCAGCGGCTTCCGATGCCTTTGGGAAATACTTTTGTGTCGGCCGTGCGCGTGGATGGGGGCCCCGACGTTGCGGACCTGTACATCGCCGAACATGCGGAGGAGGGTGACGTTGCGGTGACCGCTGACATCCCGCTGGCTGCCCTGCTGGTCCCAAAGAAAGTGGTCGTCATCGATCCGCGCGGCGATGAGTACACACCCGAAAACATTGGGGAGCGACTTTCGGTCCGGGACTTCATGGACGGGCTGCGAAGTACTGGCGTCGAGACCGGAGGACATGGGACCTTCGGTGCTCGCGAAAAGCAGGCGTTCGCGAATGCCCTCGACCGCGCACTCTCGCGGGCACGGAAAGCGCGTTAGCTAACGGCCATGAACTCAACGACGACAGCAGCAACGGAAAAAGCGATTCGAAAGAGCTCGCCGTGGCTTGTGCGCCTGGGACGCGCAGGATATGCAGCCAAGGGATTCGTATATGTCGTAATGGGCATCCTCGCCACCAAAGCTGCATTCGGACAAGGGGGTGGCACTACTGACAGCCATGGTGCACTCCTGGCAATTGGCCAGGCTCCCTTCGGCAAAGTCCTGCTCTCTGTTATTGCAATAGGATTGCTTGGCTATGCTGCGTGGCAATTAGTCAGCGCCGCCATGGATGCTGAGCGCCGGGGGAATGATCCTACAGGTGCAGGAATTCGTTTTGGCGCCGGTTTTCGCGGGCTGGTGTATGCCTCTCTGGGCATCTGGACGCTTAACTATGTCATCTCCAACAGCGCGCATCGCGGCAACCAGGCCCGCTCACTTGCCGACAAAGTCATGGACTGGCCGGGTGGGCGTTGGATCGTAATCGGAGCTGGCCTGGGCATCATTGGTTATGCGGTTTATCAGATTTATCGCGCGGTCTCCGCCAAATTCCTCAATCGGCTTTCGCTCCATGGTGGGACCACGGAATTCTGGGTAAAACGACTTGGCCGCATTGGGATTACCGCACGAGCCATTGTATTTGGAATGATCGGGTGGCTGCTCATTCGCGCAGGCGCCACATACAATCCAGCTCGAGCAGGCGGCATCAAGCAATCACTCGATGCGATCGCCCGTGAGCCCAAAGGCCACCTCATTTTTGGATTCGTGGCTGTTGGTCTTATCGCGTTTGGGCTTTTTGAACTTGCCACAGCCCGCTATCGAATAATGCGAGCGCCATAGTTAAGCTGGGGTGGCCGCACCTGCTCCCGCCGCTCGACCCGTTGCCCACGCCCAAAGAAAATTGTACCCCCCGACCGGACCAAAAGCGTCAAGCACCTCTCCGCAGATGAATAGTCCTGGGTGACGGCGGCTTTCCATGGTACGCGGGTCGACTTCGCCAAGAGCTACACCGCCGCCAGTAACTTCGGCCTTCTTGTAGCCCTCGTCCCCATTCCATGGAAGTTGGGTCGCGACAAGCGTCTCTATCAGACGCGCGCGCTCTTCGCGGCGCAGCTCGGCAAGCAGGCGCGTCGGTTCGACCTTCGCGATGCCGATCAATGTCGCCGCGAGGCGGTCCGGCAGGTGCACTCGCACGGCGCCGAGAACTGAGCGATTCCCCTGCGGCTGCAAAGCGATGTCCCAGTCGTTCGCGCCGAGCTCCGTCCATTTAACGCTGACACGCGCCGATCCATCGCTTTCGGTGCGGGAACGAACTGCCACATGTGAGATATCGAGCACCGAGGGGCCGCTGTAACCGTGGTGCGTGAAGAGAAACCCGCCCGATGCGTGGGCCGTGCGCCTGTTCATTTCATCCCGTGCAGTAATAGCCACGCGCAACGATATCCCGCTCAAGTCGGCGAATGGAGAGTCCGGCGAAATAATAGGAGTGAGCGCGGCATACACCGGATGCATCGTATGGCCTAGTCGCCTCAGCTCGCGCAGGCCGAGTCCGTCGCTTCCCGTGTTCGGCACCGATAAGCCACCGGTTGCGACTATCACAGCGTCGCAGATTATTGGCTCGCCTCCCCCGCACTCAATGCGCCATTCTCCGCCATTTGGAGAAAACCCCTCGACGAGAATGTCCATCCGAACCGTCGCGCCTGATTGACGCGCGTATCGCAACAACCCATCCCTTACATCGCGAGCTTTGTTTGACTGCGGAAAAAGCTTGAGTGACCCAGGTTCTTCTGCGAGCGGGATTCCCAGCTCGTCCTCGAAGAATGCAACCTGCTCCCGCAGCGGCCAGGACCTGAGAATCTTTTTCAGAGAGTTCGGCGACGAGTTCGTTACGAAGCGCGACTCATCAACGCTCATCGGGAGCACATTGCACCGGCCCCCGCCACTTATGAGGATCTTGCGCCCGCCGTCCCTGGTGCGTTCGAGCAGAGTTGTGTCGGCCCCACTTCGCGCCGCAAAAATTGCAGCCATCGAACCCGCGGCACCGGCCCCAATCACAACCACACGGCGACGCGACTGATTCCCAGTTT
>JBKJPM010000116.1:0-3884 GCA_046595175.1 Gemmatimonadaceae bacterium | reverse complement strand
GCCCATGGGACATGGTGATGACGAGAACTGGAAGGGCAAGTACGGCCGCAATGATGAACTTCCGTTTTATGTCCCTGTACTCGGCGAGTCGTGCATCCCGCTCGCTATCCTCCGACGACTCCGCATCCGCGCTCCCGCTGTCGCGAACGGCGTATCCGAAATCAGCCACTGTCCCGCGGATCTCCTTGACCGTTACTGCGCCCGGGAAATATTCCACGGTGACAGTCATCGTGCCGAGATTGAAATCAGCGCGCGCTACTCCACGAAGTTGTCGCAGATGTTTTTCCAGCGGCACACTCGAACCCGACGGACGGGCGGAATCGTCCACTACGAATTTCACGACAGCACTTCCGACGGTGCTGTAACCCGCAGACTTGACGGAATCCACCAGGGTACCCACGGCGGTCCGGGCCGGATCGTATTCCACTGTGGCGCGCGACGTCGCGAAGTTTACGCTCGCCCGGCGAACCCCTTCCGTGCCGGCTAGCTCCTTCTCAACTCGCTGCGCGCACGAAGCGCAGCTCAGGCCTGTAAGCGGGAGGTCAATAGTTTCGCCTTTTCCGTCCATAGTGGACCTGGTGT
This sequence comes from Gemmatimonadaceae bacterium, assembly GCA_046595175.1. Lineage (GTDB taxonomy): Bacteria > Gemmatimonadota > Gemmatimonadetes > Gemmatimonadales > Gemmatimonadaceae > UBA4720. The sequence goes on along the minus strand of JBKJPM010000116.1, from coordinate 3,302 downwards.
GCTGAGTGGCGATAAGAGCTGCGTCGGCTTTATCTGCCAACTAGGACTGTCCGCCCAGAGAACCGGAGCGGATCATGCGTTCGAGCCTGCCGCAGAATTAACAAACTTCCCCGGATTTGCATCGAACTGTGTTTTGCATTGCTTCGAGCAAAAATACCAGGTGGTTCCCTGATAGGTGCTTTGCCCCGCAGCGCCAGCCGGATCGATCATCATTCCGCATACCGGATCTTTCTGCTTATCCATGGTCACTCCATTAAAGATAGTCGAATCAGAAACAATGCATTTCGCGTGCAACCTGCCCGATTTCGCGCCAAAGAGTATTTTACCTGGGGTAAAGCACCAGAGTTCAAACAACACTTTCTCGAGGAATGCGGAATGATTGGAAGAATAGGCATGCTGGCCCTCATATCTGTACTGGGTTCATCGCCGGCGCTCGCCGTCGAAGCGGGTACTACCACACATGAGTCTGACAGCAGCGCGGTCGCTGCGGCGATTTCCGCCCTTTTTGCGGCTGCAGAACGGTCTGACCTGGTGGCCATGGACACCTTGTACGCGGGAGCGGACCTCACGATCATCGAAGGTTCCGGAATAAACAGAACCTGGGTTGACTACCGCGACCATCACCTCGCGCCGGAGCTTAAGGAAATGAAAAATTTCCGGTATAAGCCCACTGAGATCGAGGCACACGTCTCCGGAAATCTCGCGTGGGCCATTTTCCGCTATACCCTTCGCGCTGAAATCGAAGCGCGCCCCTCAGTTGACATCGTGGGCAGGGGGACGGCCATACTAGAGAAGCGAAAGGGCAAATGGGTTGTGCGTCACACCCAGACCAGTGGTCGCCCGCGCCGGCCTACTGACCCGCCAGTTTAGCTAGTTGCTGCCGAGAGCAACGCGCCAGAGCTGACGACCGGTGAATCAACGGCGCTTGTTGCAAGCTGCTCTGCTAACAGTGCTAGGCGGAGCTCTTTACAGTGATGGCCGAGTGAGGCAATCAATCACGCGCGCCTATAGACGGCTGCCCCTGGCAAGCACAAAAGCTGTGGTAGCAGCGTCTAACGTTTATCACGCGGACGGCTCAGGCGGTCTGCACGCCGCGCCTGCACACGATACTGTCGGTGCACTAAACGTTACCTGGGATCTCGCGAAGTTGCGGGATAGGCTGAGATCGTCGGGATTCGAACTCATCTGCCCCAACGGAAACACGGTCGGTCGACAATGCGTCAGCGTGCCCATAAGCCAGCCCTTCATGACGGTTGCTGGAGCGGTGCTCGCGGTAAACGATGCTCAGCTTCAGGCCTTTTTCTATGCTGATGCGGAGGCCCGGGCGCGCGACACAGACGTTCTCGATCCCAAACGGGTAGCACCCCCGACAATGATGATATCCTGGATCATTCCTCCGTCCCTCGTCGTCGACAACAATCTTGCCCTCATCGTTCTGACCAGGAGCGAGAAGGTCCGCGAGAAACTGAAAGCGAGTCTTGCCGCCAGAAAATAAGAACGCGCGACTTGAGTCGCGCGTTCCCGATTCATCAAACTACTCAGCCATTTTTTCACAGGATTTGGCGCAGCTCGCGCACGCATCGGCGCAGCGCTGCATAGTCTCGTCGTCGCCCATAGCACGGCACGACGCTTCGCACGTACGACAAACGTCGGCACAAACCCCGCAGACTTGAGCGTGGGCGTTGGACATCCGGCCCACGAAGTCGGCACTGGTGCTGCAGATCTGTGCGCAATCGATCAGGTTTGAGATGTGTTTTAGATCCGCATGCTTGCCTCCCTTCTCAAGGCAATGAGTCAAAGTCTCGTTGCAACTGTCGGCGCAGGCATTGCAAGCAGAGATACACTCTGCCATTTTCGCTGGCGTCATTGAATGAGGCATATCTTATCCCGGAAAAAATGTTAGGAACTGCTCAATCCTCCTGCTGTCTCTTGCAGGATTCACGCCTGATTTTATGCGGCATAAACTCCTCTGATCATTGGGTGCCCCCGGTGGGAATCACAACCTCAACAAGTCATCCGGGAAGCCCGTTTGTCAAAAGCTGAGCGACCCTCAAACCCGCGCAAACCCAGACTTTCGGACTCTTTTCGCCTCTCTGCCTCCGGTGTTGCCAAGGTACTAGGGGACCTCGAGGCCCGGGTAATGCTTGCTGTTTGGAAGCTTGGATGTTCCGCGCCGGCACGAGTCATTCATAACGAAGTGAAGCGCAGGCATTCAGTGGAACTGCTGACCGTTATTACTGTGCTCAACAAACTGGTGCGGAAGCACCTCCTTCGTCGTGAAAAAGAGCGCGAACTGTTTCATTATGAAGCAACTATGACCCACAATGAGTTTTTGACCTTTGCAAGCCGGTCGGCAGTCGAAGGCATTCTCTCTCTCGGTCCCGCGGCGGTGACGGCTTCGTTTGTGGATCTGCTTGAGGAGCAGGATCCTCAGCGCCTCGATGAGCTCGCGCGACTCATACGCAAGCGCCGCAGGGAGCGGGCGGACGAATGAGTCGAACCATTGCCTGCGCACGGTCAGGTTCGGCTGGACTTCCTCGCCGGTGGCTGACCTCAGGGACCATAGCGGTCCTTTTACTGCTCGGGATTAGCCCAATCGTCGCTCACCATTTGACGGCGGCAATGGACCGTTCCGGAATACACACCGAACACATCGCAGGCTTCTGCGCGGTTGCACTTCAGGAGATGCTGTCACCCGTACATCACATGTTTCACATTGTGCTTCTCGGGGGACTGATCTATGCGACCTGTGACCGGATGCGAATGTGGTTCCGGGCTCGCATCTTGATGAAGCGTGTTCCCTCCCGCGAACCTGCAAAGGGTGATCGCGTGCACACCGCCTGCCTCAACGCGCATGTTCCGCCCTCGGCTGTGCGCATCGTCAATGATCTGCCGAACCCGGCCTTTACGATCGGACTGTGGAGACCGCTGATTTATATTTCCCGCAAGGCGCTCTCCCGACTCTCCCACGCCGAGCTCGTCGCGGTGATAAAGCATGAGAACGCGCACGTAGTTCAAAGAGATCCGCTGCGACTGGCTGGCCTGCGATTCGTGGCAAACCTGTTTTTCTGGCTGCCCGCTTTACGGGACCTGGCCGCAAATTGCGCCGATGATGGAGAGTTTCTCGCTGACGACCAGGCGGCGATCTCCGACCCTCTGATCCTCGCGTCTGCGATCATCAAGCTGGCCCGGTTTCGCGGTACAGAAATCCCAGGCGTGGCGGCGTTCGCTGCACATTCTGGATTGGTGGAACATCGCGTCAGACGTTTGATGGGCCAGAAATCTTCGCCGCCCACTCACCT
>JBKJPM010000156.1:0-3472 GCA_046595175.1 Gemmatimonadaceae bacterium | reverse complement strand
TTGCGCCAGCCAGGAAACAGGCACGCCGCCAATACTGTAAGCAGCTGTTCCCGTGAGAAAATACAGAAAGAGGAACCACTGCCTGACGAACTTTGTTATCGGATTGGCGACAGCGGGCGCAGCAACCGGAAGGATCAAGTTGCTGAGCGCAAACGCGCGATCTGACGTGGGTCGCAGACTGCTGCTCATTGTGATGACTGTCCCGTTAAGGGCGTAAACAATTCCTCGTATGCCTCTGCGACTGTTTCCAGGGTGAATCGTGAAAACCAGTGTTCGGGCACTGGCTCCGGCGAGGCGCCGCGATATGACTTGAGAAAATTCTCGAGGCGCTGAACCTCGTCGGGCAACGACTGCGACCCATCCAATGTTAACACACCGGGTACGCCGCTGAGAAATTCGGCAGAGCTATCGCGCGATCCGCTGGATAGGTTGAGAATTGGTCGCCCGACACGAACGTATTCGACGAGCTTGCTCGGAAGCTGGAAATGCGTCGCGTTCCCGATATTCACGACGGCCAGCGCATCACGGGCAGCTTCCAGGGCCGAATCACGACTTACGAGCCCATGGACGTGAACGCGTCTTGCGATTGCCGGATCGAGCGAAGCAAGAATTGCGCTGCAGTCCCCGGTCTCTCCGTAAAAGTGCAGCTCCAATGCTGGAATTGCATTCCCTGCTGCAAGTGCGCTGAAAAGCGCGAGCAGTCGGTCAGGATTTCGTATCCGCCGGTTCAGCGTCCCAATGTAGACGAGCCTTGTTTGCGGTGACAGGGACGCAACACGTGCATTCGGCTTGTCCACGCTCAGCATCGGCGGAATGACCTTGATCCTGGCCGCTTCGCCAAACAAGCGCACGTATTCGGTAAGAGTATGGTCACTGGTAACAGTCACGGCGGTGGCGAGCTTTACCATGCGCCTCTCAGCCGCGGCGTTCCGACGCCGATAGAGCGCGTGATTGTTGGTTGGCGTTTCTGTCATGAACGAAAAGGGATCGCCTATGTCCACAATCCATGGACCCTGGTGCTGCGGTGCGCCGCCCCGGTGCGCGGCAACATGTCCGCTGAACGGAAGGGACACACTGATGACCACCGAGCGCGGGTCAACGGCGAGCAGCTCCCGCGTTTTTGCGGCCGCGAATGGAATCCAGGGCGCCGCATAGTCGGGCCAGTAGACCTTTTTCCAGGTGAGATCGTGGACGACTTTAGCGGCCCGCACCAAGAGACGCAGCAGAATGGACTTGAGGCCGCTGCCCGCTGTAGCACCGCCGGAAGTAGTTGCTCCGTGTCCCGACTGCCGTGCCGCAAGTCCGATGCGGTCCAGGTAAAAGCCGACTCGGTGGACATTCACCCCCTTGACCACCGACATGCGCGCCGCGCCCTGCGACTTGACAGTCACCACATGCACGTCGTGTCCGCGCGCAGCCCAATACTCAGCCAGGGCCGTCCAGCGGAAAGCGCGCGCATTCAGGGCGGGAGCGTAGCCGTGCGAGACAATGACGATCCTCAACGCAGCACCCGCATTGCGATGCCATAGCCGGGTGAAAATGGCAGAACGGATCTGTCGAACGCCTTGGCCTCGAGCGTGCATCCCCTTGCCCAATCCTCAACAACAAGGCGGGTCGGCTCAATGGATATTCGCCGGTAAATCCGCTGGGACCTGCGATGCATTACCCCGAAAAACCCTCGCTCAGAGAATTCAAGGCATTCGCCCTTCCATGAATCTACGATCCTGAATAATCCGACACCAAGCAATCCCGGCTCGTGGCCGGCGGGCTTCGGACCGTTGTGCGCACTTGCCGCGCGATACGCATTCCTCCGCTCCGGAAAAGGTGTGTAGAGATAGCTTCCCGGATCCCGGAAGTGTGAAGCGCCTGGCACTGTCAATTCAAATGAAAGCTGGTCGTTGTGGGCGTGTCCGCCGACTCCGTTCTGGCCAACTGAACCACATCGAACACAAAGGTGCATCCGTTCCGACCGAATGACCCACATCCCAAAATCCGGGAACGCCCGTGCGGTAAGCACTCCCGCATCCGGCAGGGCAATGGCATGTGTCGCGTCAGCTGTACCAAGACTCGCAGGCGTCGACCTGTACGTCGGCGAGAAGGTACCGATCGCCCTGGGAACGAATGGCGCTTTGCGTGGACCGCCCAGGCAGCGGACGAACTCGCCAATGAATCGCTGCTCTTCCAACCCGTCGCGGGCATCGGTTTTACCAAGCAGTGCTGAAATAGAATTCCCAAGCTCCGAATGGTCCAGGTGACGCTCGTCGGGCCAGGCTGCATTTGCCGGAAGACCATCGTACCCATCGAGCGACGAATATCGCGCGACCGCATGGGAGCAAGTGAGCAATTCGTACGGGGGTGCGATCTTGAGGAATCGCCCGCTGTCGTTATCGCCAACCTGAACGATCGTTCCTTCCGGCGTCGTGACCGATCGCGTGAATTCACCCATTCTATACACCCGGTCATTCAGCCACTCGGGCAAGGCTTGCTTTTTCACAGCGCCCAGCCTTTGCATCAAGGCAAGACTGTGCACCACCATTTCAGCCGACAATCTGTGGTACGCCGTGGAAGCTTCGAAATTGGATCCGTCTTCATGAAACTGTTCCTCGACCGCTGTCAGTACTTCCTCCGAGGCGAATGCAATCCAGTCCCTGCTTTCGCTGACGCTTTCGCCAAGGTACGCAGCGGCAAACAACAACCCTGCAATGTTGGACAGGTAATGATTGCCGCGAAAGTCGGCAGACCACTCAAGATTCTCAACTATGTGAATCGCGTGATCATGGATGCTGCAGCGCACAACATCTTTGAAGTCGGAGTCAAAAACGGCGCCGTAGGCGAGGGCGAGATCGTAGGCGACAGCTATGTTCGCCGCTCGAATCGCAACATCCATTGTCGAAAACCAGTTCACACCAAACCGAGGCGGATTGCAGGCAATCCAGTCGAGCAGCTGATTCCGGATCTCGGCGCGGACAGCATCGTCGCGCGTCCGACCGAATTGAATGGCGAGCTGTGGAAGATGCTGAAGACGCGACAGCTCCCACGGCACCTTAACATCAACGCCACGGAGATTCAGGAACCGGATATCCCGATACCATGTCGTTTCATCCCAGCGGTATCCAGACTTGAAATCCAGGTGCCAGTCTATCGGTGTGTATCCCGAATCGACCATGCGCCAGATTCGTCGCGACTCGTCAAGGTTCGCAGCAGTGACCCGTGCAGTCAACCAGTTTCCCGCCGCGTCCGGATTTGCGCGGTGCGCGCGCGCAAATGAAAGCTTCTCCAGGCCGCCGCAGCGCATGCCATGAACTACCCTGGTCCATCCGGAGCCGAGCAGGTCAAATCGATGCTCGCAGAAATATCCGGCAGCGATTTGCGACTCCGCTCCAGCGGCAGCGCCAATCCCCGTGAAAAAACTCTCGAGCTCGCCCGGCTGCGAGATTCTAGAGTAGGTTCGCCGCGCGGCATCGATGCGTCG